>DZAL01000022.1:0-12925 GCA_022729575.1 Thiomargarita sp. | reverse complement strand
CTTCATAGCCTTGAAATTCGATAATGACTCGACCTTGGTCGCTTTGCAGAATCGGTATCCCTTCAATATCGGGTTGTAATTTCTTGTCCTTGAGCACTACCGCCCGAAAACGATAATTATCCGCTTGCTTCGCCGGCATTCCCAACAATTTCAAGAGGCTACTCCCACTGACGGTCATTAATTGGAAAAAGGCTTCGTCAGTGCCTAATTTGGGGTAGCGTGATTTCTTTTGTGGTTTCTTTTTGGTCATGACGTGAGTTTTCTAGTAATGGTTAGTTGCAGACGAGGTTATTATATTAATTCGTCGTTGCTATTTCAAGTTCAGCCGGCTATGATTTTACAGGGGTACGCCATCTAGCTTTTCTAAACATGGAAGGTTTAGGAAAGCAGTTTTGCGTAAGTCCTAGTCCTAATAACATCATCTTCATAAAATTTCTTATGTTTTGCTTAGTCTCCCAGTAGCTCAAAGGACGTACCTTCCGTTTTTTTACCGAATCCACAAACAACTCCGCTACAAAATACTCCATAAAAGATTTATGAATAAACTTATAATTCCCTTCCGCATCCCGATTCAAAAACGCACACGTCGTTGTCTCATAAGCATAATAGTCCTCACTCATTGCCCCTGGATTTTTCAAAAATTCTACTTTAGGCTTATCCAACTGTGAATAGTGCAAGGAAAAATTGCCTCCTCCTTGATACATTTTCAAGGCCAACTCCCACATAAACTGCCGTTTACCTGGCGGAGTTAGTTGAGAACGCCAATCATCGCGCTCAATCCATTTGTCAGTATAAACTCGATACAAATCGGCTACGTTAATTTTCTCCTTCTCCTTCAACACAGGCAACGTTTTCACCATCATGTTTAACAATAACGGACGCTCCGACAATTCTTGCAAATTATAAGTATCTCTAATAATTGTCAACATTTGCTGGGCGATGGCTTCATTGCCGGTATTCTTCAAAATAAACTCTTCAATTTGCGCCTGGTCAAACTTCCTCACGTTTACCCGTGTAATTTGATACTGACTTCTCGTGGCATAATTACGATATAAGACTGTATAATCTGCTTGTAAAAATTTCTTCTCTTGCGCTTCACTGAAGAAATAATGAGTCCGACAAGTCATCAACAACTTATTCTTACGTCCGGCCTCAACCTGGGTCATAAATTGCACATTTTCAAAAGTCAACCTCGTCAACGCTTTGAAATTTGCCACTGTTTCCTGTTTATCCGCCATAGACATCATTTCATCAAAACCATCCACCAGCAACAAAAACTGACCGGCTAAGGCCAATTCTTGGAAGACGGCCACCGAGAAATTTAATTGAAACTTCTCAATAAACTCCTTTTGGAGAAACGTTGGCACATCGACCCGTTTGGGATAGTCTTTAAGCGAGATAAACAAGGGAATCCGACGAGTGTTCTCTTGCAAGTAACGTCTTGCTTGTTGGATAAAATAATGCAGGGAAAAGGAAGATTTACCAGTGCCATAATCTCCTAACAAGGTCATAAAACTATTTTGCGGATCGTCTAAAAATTTATCCAGTAACTCATCTAATCGCCAAACTTTACCTTGTGGGTCAGTACCAGACAATTCCACGTAATACTTATGCAAGTTAGCCCGACTCATTACCTCTAACAAAAAATCTGTTTTTGGCACCTCCTCCCAATGCTCATATTGCCAAATCAATTTTTCCAAATAAGTTTTGACACTGCCTAAAAAATTCTCTCGTTGGTGGGCGTAAGTCGTCTCCCCAGTCGGTTGATAGGTCGTGAAATCGTAAGTCCCGTTTAACCAGTGATAAAAGTCCGGCGCGACATGGAATAACTTGGTGACAAAAGCAGGACTGACCCAAAAGACGAGAGAGTAACCTAACGATTTAAAATTCTCTCTGCCATATTGTAATGAACGTAGAAATTCCAGTTGGGCCGCTTCTGATAACTCTTCAATCCCTAAGACATGAAAAATATCACTGTGTTCTCCCGTCTGTTCAAACGTTTGATTAAAGAAGGTGGAAAATTCAGTTTTCAGGGAGTTGAGTTGCAGTAGGAATTGAAAATAGTCAGGTAACTCTTCTCGTAAACGGGCAATAATAGCCTCTTTCACCTCGGCCCGTTCGTAAAGGACCAAAAACAATCCTCCCTGACGACAAATCGCCAGTTCATTTTTTAGTTCTCGGTACCACAAATCTGGTGGGATTTGTAACGGTTTACCCATACTCTAAATTCCTAGTGCTTGTTTTAGACAAGGATGTATGTCATACCACACCACACCTCCAGGGATGGATTGAGTGCCATATTCCAAGACAAACAAGTGACGCAGTAAATAAACTAAAGTCTGATTATCCACCGCGCTCTTTTGCTTAGTGGTGGCAATCGCACGTACTGCGGATTCATATTTGGAACTATCAAAATTACGCAGATATTTGTTGACATGTTCCTCAATTGCCATCTCCAAACTCACTTATCCTCGTTTTAAAATCAACTCTAGCACCAACTTAGTCCCAAAATACGCTAACATCAGTACCAAAAAACCGCTTAAATTCCAACGAATAGCGGTGCGACCGCGCCAACCATAAAACCAATGTCCCCAGAGTAGAATAGCAAATACGAACCAGGCGGTGATGGATAAAACGGTTTTATGTACCAAGTGTTGCGCGAAAATGTCTTCCAAAAAGACCAAGCCGCTAGCTAAACTGACACTCAGCAAGGTAAATCCGAGGCCAATCATTTGAAACAGTAAATTTTCCATCACCCGTAATGGTGGTAGTCGTTGCATCACCCAGCCGGGGTGTTTATGATGTAACTGATAATCTTGATAAGCCAAAAATAAGGCTTGGACGGCGGAAATACTCAAAAAACTGTACGCCAAAATGGATGAAAATATGTGTAAGGTCACACCAAATTGGGAATATGCTAACGGCAAAATTTGATAGCTCTGAAAATACTCTTCTATCCCTATTGTCAAGGCGGCGATGGGTAAGATGACTATCAACAAATTTTCCACTGGTTGTCGTAACATGGTTAGTAATAATAACACCACTATCACCCAGGCGACTAAGGAAGCGGCTTTGAAAAAACCTAAATTAATTCCGATGGGCGTGAGTAAAGTTTGGTCTAGCACTATCGCATGTAACGCGGCAGCCATTATTCCTAATCCCAATAATAACTGTTTAGAAGAGATTGCTAATTTATGGAGAGGGTAAAGCTGTGAGACCGCCGCGGTGAAATATAAAATAATGGCGGTGGTACTGAGTGTCACAAGATTATTCACACGTTAGTTTCCTAAGTTTTCTAAAAATTAACAGATTTGACAACTTTCAAAAAGTTGTCAAATCTATGTTCATTCATTCTAAAAAAGATTTGACAACTTTCAAAAAGTTGTCAAATCTATGTTCAAATCTACGTTCAGTCATTGATTTAACTCACCTTACGCACCACCACCCCCAACTCCTCCTTGGTAAGGAGGGGAGTACACACTACCGGCACCGCCAGGATACCCCCCCTCCTTACCAAGGAGGGGTTGGGGGTGGTGGTGTTAACAATGCGTAAAGTGAGTGATTTAACTACTTAACCTTCGGTTGATTCTTGGCCTGCTCTAGGGCGATTTCTTTCAACGCTTGGTAAGAGCTATGACTAGAGGAACCTTCAATGGCTTTCACCGCTAATTCTTGCACTTGTTTCAACGCGGCTTCTAATTGCAAGGTCAATTTATCAATATACACCGTTTGCTTCGCCACTTCTTGCTCCAAGGCTTGAATTTTCAAGCGATACACTTCTTCTTCACCGGTAATCTCGCGGGCGGATAAATCCGCTTTGAGTTTAGCCTGATGCCGCGCAATCCCAGCACCTTCCTCTTTCGCTTTCTTAATTGCCAATTCCAAATCTTTGGGAAATTTCTCCACTTTAGCCTTCGCTTCTTCAAACAATTTTTCCCGCTCCGCTAAAGCCTTTTCCCGTTCATTCCAGGCCTGCTGCCGTTGCTCCTGTAACTCCTTTAAACCTTGCGCTTGCTGTTTTTTCTGTTGCGCAGATTCTTCTTCACTGCGGTGCCGCTGCCAAGTTAAGCCATAACGATACTCGGTTTCTTCCCGTTGTTGCGATTTTTTATACGCAATCTCTTGTTCTTGCCAACGTTGCGTAGTCTCTTCACGCTCCTTTTGCCACCCCTGCATATTCCCTAACCAGGCTTTCTCCGAATCCTCCCGTTGCCGCTTCAAAGTCTCCTCATACTGTTGTGCCGTCTCGGCATACTGTTTAATCGACTTACTTAAAGTGTCCTCCTCAATAATCACGCTATACAACAACGTTAACCGCTGACTATCGGTTTCCACTTGGGTAGAAATTTCTTTCAACCGCGAAGCCTCTATCAACATGGTGGTAGATAATTGACTCAGGGCCGTATTAAATTGCTCTCCTAACTGCGTCAAGCCTTTAATCACCGTATCCATTTGTGCTTGCACCACACTACTATCAATTTTCGGTAACACTTCAGCAATAGTAGGCGTAGTTGTCATCGGTTTTTCCTTGGTCTCTGGGCGGGGGGGACTAGCAGGTTTGGTCTCTGCCGGCGGCACCGTTTTCTCCACCGCCTTAACGGTGACCGGTGGCGGCACCGCTAGAGCGGCCCGGGCCGCTTTCTCCTGCTTGGTTTGTAACTCGGTAAAGGCTGTTTCTAAAGCCTGATACGCTTCTAAAATTTCCGCTTTGGTACTTTTGGCACGAATCTTTTGGTCCATGATTTATCCTCCTCTGCCGCTACTGATTTTTGTCAACGGTTTTCGTTTTAGTTGCCGTGCCGGTATTAGCAGACACCGCCGTTATGGCCAACTGTTGCGCTTGTTTCGAGGCCGCTTGTAATTGCTCACTTAATTGGGCAATGCGCACCCGTTGCTCCTCAATCGTCTTGGTAAACGATTCAATTTTCAATTCCGCGGCTTTACGCTTGGCTTCCACTTCTTTTTCCAGCAATTTGGCCTTATTCTCTTCCTCACGGTAAGTCTCCTTGATGGCCTCTTCTCGAGATTTTTTCATGGCCTCCTCAATGTCCTTGGCCATATTGTCGACCTTGATTTTGTACTCCTCAAATGGCGCTTGCTGTTTGGCCAAAAAGTCTTCGCGGGCTCCCCAGTTTCTCTCTCGTGTTTGTTGCCCGTCGGCCAATTCACGTTCCAAAGTCAATTTTTGTTGCTCATACCCATTAGCCTCTTCCAGACGTTGCCGCTTAATCTGGTACTCATAGTCTTCTTCTTCAGCCTGCCGGACTTTGGCTAACACCAGGACCTGTTTAACTTTAGCTTTCTCGAAATTCTCCTGCTGTTGTTGCCAAACTTGCCGTTGCTTCGACATTTCGGTCTCAAGATTTTCTTGTTGTTGCCGATATTCAGTCGCCAACTTTTGTAATACTTGTTGATGCTCTTGCTGTAAAATATTCAAGGCTTCAGCGGCAATTTGAATATTTCGCAAACTTTCTAAACGCTGTATTTCCACTTGAATGGCACGTTGAATTTGAGCTAATTTTGCCACTTCCTCCGCCATGGTTTTAGACCATTCCGTCGCGGATTGACCAAAACCCGATTGCAGTTTCGCTAAGGCTTGGAAAATACTTTCGGCGGTATAAGAGGTCGCTAATTTGACCAACTCCTTATCTTGTTGCCGGGCCGCCAATACTTCCTTGGTAGCCACTTGCGATTCCAGCCGTTGTTGGTCAATGCGCAATTTTTCAAAGGCTTTCAAAATGGTTTGTGGCTCGGCATGGGGGGTATTATTCATATTATGGATTTTCCTCTTATTGAGTTGCCTGTTGAGATAAATAACATAGTGATTCTCCACCATGGAGAGCCTAAAGGTCTCACCGAATTTTCTCTTTGGAGTAGGGTGCCGTCCTACGCACCACTCTGACTTCGTGCGGTCCGCTGAATGGTGCGTGCGACGTACCAGCGTAAAACGAAAAATTAAGACCTTTAGGCTCGACACCAATTATTCCTGAGTTATTTCCCCAGTGGAGCTTTTCACCAGATAATCTAGCCGCTGTCCTTGACTATCCACCAACTCTACCTCTAACGGCATTTTACCTAACGCATGAGTAGCGCAAGATAAACATGGATCATAAGCCCGGACCGCCACTTCCAGATGATTGAGTAAGCCTTCCGTGAGTTGATGACCATCTAAATATTGCTCGGCCACTTGACGAATGGATTCATTCATCGCCTGATTATTGTTGGTGGTGGACACAATTAAATTGGCCATGGTAACCTTATCGTCTTCATCCACCCGATAATGATGGAATAAAGTTCCGCGTGGTGCTTCGACCAAGCCAATTCCTTCATACGCTCGCTCGCCCTTGGTCACTAGATCCTGGCCCAAAATTTCGGCATCCAAGAGTAATTCTTTAATGCCCTCGGCGGAATGCAACATCTCAATCATCCGGGCCCAGTGATAAGCCAGTGAGGCTTGGACGAAACCGCCTTGCGCCTGTGACATGAAGAGCTTACGTTCAGTTTCCGCTAACGGAGTGGGAATAAAATCGCAGTTATTCAGCCGGGCCAAGGGGCCAACGCGATACCAACCGTGCTCTTGACCTTTCGACACGATAAAGGGAAACTTCATATAAGACCACGATTTGATGTCTTCGTGGATATAGTCGGAATAATTGCAATAATTAACGTGGTCAAAAATGGTCTGACCCGTCGCATTTTTCGCCCGGAGCCCACCATGATACAAATCTAGGGCTCCATCGTTACGGATTAAGCACAGCATGTTGGATTGAATCAAGGCAAACCGTTGATGATAGTCGGCATCGGCTAAATACAATTTCTGGCTCAAGTCGACTGCTTGTTTGCTCCAAGTAATCATCTGGTCAATGTCGGCCAACAAATATTCGCGATCCTGAGTCGTCAAGGCTTTATTCATGCCTCCTGGAATACCCGCGGTGCCATGCACCCGTTTACCAGAAATGACGCGAATCACTTCTTGGCCATATTTTCGTAACTTAATTCCTTGCAGACCAAGGTCAGGATGGTCGGCAATCACTCCTACAATATTGCGATGGGCGACGGCATCGTTGAAACCAAAGAGTAAATCAGGAGAAGACAAATGGAAGAAATGCAGGGCGTGGGATTGTAACATTTGTCCCAGATGTAACAAACGGCGCAGTTTAGTGGCCGTCGGGGTCAATTGGGAAGGACTGACTCCAACAATCATATCCATCGCTTTCACGGCTGCCAGATGATGGCTGACCGGACAAATACCGCATAACCGTTGCACCATCACTGGTATTTCCCAAAATGGACGGCCTTGAATAAATTTTTCAAAGCCACGAAATTCAACAATATGGAGACGTGCTTGATGAATATGATGATTATCATCTAAGAGCAAGGTAATTTTGCCATGTCCTTCGACGCGGGTAATTGGCTCAATGACCACACGCTTTAAATTGGCAGGATTGCTTGCAGTTTCCAGTCGGCTCATAATCTCGGTCCTCTTGCGTTTAAATTTGAAGTTGAATAAATCACTCACTTTACGCACGGTTAACACCACCACCCCCAACCCCTCCTTGGTAAGGAGGGGAGTGGTTCAGGCCAACTCCGTTGGCGCATACTCCCCGCCTTAGCAAGGAGGGGCAGGGGGTGGTTATACGTAAGGTGAGTGAATTAAGATACATTTAAGATGAATAAAAAGTTAATTTTAGTCTATTCTTTCTGGTTAAGCAAGCAGATATACTTATATACTTACTATCGTCATTTGTTATGCACTCGTAGCGGTTGGTTGAATTTACAATTTGACGTATCTATATAATCTTTTATTACACTAAAATTTATCTATGAATATCATCAGTAAACCTTACGCCACGGCTTTTATTCAATTTGCCCAGCAACGTCCCGACGTATTGTGCATTTCCGCCGATTTAACCAGCTCATGTGAAGTAGATACTTTCCGTGACCAATTTCCTGAACGATTTTTTTCTATGGGAATGACGGAGCAAAATATGCTCAGTTTTTGCGGTGGGCTGGCCCTAGAAGGTTTTCGACCGTTTGTGCATACGTTTAGCGTCTTTTTATATCGTCGTCCCTACGACCAATTGGTCAATTCCATTGCCTATTCCAATCGTCAAGTGCGGTTGATGGGTTTTCTGCCGGGCATTACCACACCTGGAGGAGCCACTCATCAAGCGATTGAAGATATTGCGGTATTACGTGGTGTGCCCAATTTGACTATTTTAGAAACGGGTGATGCGACTGAAGTAGAAACCGTGTTGGAAGTTGCAGATGCGGTGCCAGGACCGGTGTATGTGAGAGTGTTACGCGGTTTGGTGCCTAGATTGTTTAACACACCGTTTCAATTTAATCAATTACGAGTGCTTAGTAGCGGCACCGAGGTCTTAGTCATTTCAGCAGGTATTACCACGGAAGAAGTGATGCGAGCGACGCCAGCATTAGCCGCGGCAGGAGTTAAAATCACGCATTTACATGCTTCTACTTTAAAACCGTTTGCCAAATCACAATTGTTAGACCTGTTGGCGACGGTTAAACATGGCATCGTCACGTTGGAAAATCATACCATCATTGGCGGTTTGGGGAGCATTGTGGCGGAAATTTTAGCCGACCATGGCATCGGTAAGAAATTGATTAGATTAGGTTTACCAGATACTTTTGCGCATGGTGCCAGTCGTCCGTATTTGATGAAAAAATATGGATTAGATGCCATGGCTTTAGTAAAAGCGATCGAACAATTGATGCACACCACCACCGGTATTACCGAGGAGCAATTACAAGCCGTGCGGTTGGAAACCGTGCATAGCGTAGCGAAGGCGGAGGCACTATGACCGGTCAACGTTTTACCGTGATTTATCATCTTACCGGTAAGGATACTACCGCTTTGGAGAAAGCTAAAATCATGGCGTTAGAACAAACGGTGGAAGTGAATGAGGAGCTAGTACCGGCCGGTTTTATTCGTTCTCAAATTGTCGGTCAAGTGGAACAAATTACCGCCGGGAAGACCGGCGGTTATGACGCTACCATTAGCTATGCCGTGGAAACTACGGCCTTTGAATTAACGCAGTTACTCAATGTCATCTTTGGCAATAGCAGTCTTAAAACCGGCATTCAAGTGACCCATTTGGAATTAGGGGACGAATTATTGAATCATTTTTCAGGACCACGGTTTGGTATAGCCGGATTACGCCAACAAGTGCAAGTCGAGGACAAACCGTTACTCTGTACCGCATTAAAACCCATGGGGCGCACGGTAGCCGAATTAGCTGAATTGGCTTATCAATTTGCTCTGGGTGGTATCGATGTGATTAAAGATGACCATGGACTAACTAACCAACCGTTTTGCCCCTTTCAACCACGAGTCCAAGCCTGTGCCGAAGCCGTTGCTAACGCTAATCAACAGACGGGGAAACATTGTATTTACGTGCCTAATATTACTGCTCCTATGTCACAAATCTGGGACCGAGTATACTATGCCAAACAGCAGGGTGCAGGAGGATTATTAATTGCACCGGGATTAACTGGTTTTGATACCATGCACACTTTGGCCACCGACCCGCAAGTCAATCTCCCCTTAATTGCGCATCCGGCATTACTTGGATCCATGGTTATCAATCCTGAGCACGGGTTTTCGCATCAAGTGTTATTTGGTCAATTACTACGAATAGCCGGAGCGGATGCCTCTATTTATCCAAATTACGGTGGACGTTTTGGCTTTACTAAAACCGAGTGTCAACGCATTGCTGAAGGCTGTCAACAAGTGATGGGAAATTATCCGCCCATATTTCCCACCCCCGGCGGCGGTATGAATTTAGAGAATATTCCCGAAATGTTAGCACTTTATGGAAATCAAGTGATGTTTTTGATAGGAGGCGCATTATATTCCAGATCGCCGAATTTGACCGACAACGCCCGGTATTTTTTATCATTGGTGGGGCGATAACTCCTTTTTGGTAGGGTGTGTGCGTCTTACGCACCATTTGAGTGCGATGTGGTCTGTCAAACGGTGCCTGGGACGCACCATTCATAAATTTCTAAAGTCGCAGGGTCCAGGTGACAATGGCAACCAGATTTGCCACAAGCACCCTCGGCGCGACGAATTTTACCTTTGCGAATCCAATGCTCTAACATGCCTCTAATGGCTTCTGGAGTGGTGTCAAAATGATAGGCCAATTCGTTCAAGGAAACTCGTTTTTTTTCACTAAGGTAATGTTTTAATTCGATGAGAATCATTATTAATTCCAAAATTTTAGATAGGGTGCGTTGACCGTGTAGTATTGGAGTCCAAATCTTCAGATTTGGCCATCTTGCGATTTGGCCAGAGGCAAATACTAAAACGTCAAAATTTAAACATGTGGACTCCTCATTACTTTATCTAGTATCCGCTAACGCTAATTGCCAGTTTACATCTCGTTGATACCGATAAAATCCCAGTATGGTCAAGCCAAAAATAGTCAATAATCCCAAGGACCAGGCGAGTGATTGCCAAGGATGTTGGAAGAAAGTGGCCAGTTGATAAAATATCGTGGCAAATAAATAAGCTAATCCAGTGGTCCAACCAGCAACTAACATGGTCCAACGTAAATTAGTTTCGCGATAAATACTGGCAATCGTGGCAGCACAAGGAAAATAAAGGAGAATAAATAACATATAGGCAAACGCCCCAATTGGCCCATGAAACCGGGCCTCCATCGCTCCAAAAGTTCCCAAATTCACAGCTTGGACCGCCGCCGCCGCTTGGAGGTTGTGAGTATCCCCTAAACTTAAACCCAAAGGGTCCAACACTTTATTGGAGATTTCTGCCAAATTATGGGGAATACTGACCAATGCCTCATTAATTCCTGGCCATAGACTAAATTCCTGAGGAGCCGTCTGAATATCGGCACCGCCCAATTGAGTATATAGTGCATCCAAAGTTCCCACTATCGCCTCTTTCGCCAAAATACCGGTGAAAATACCCACGGTGGCCGGCCAATTTTCTTCGGTCAAACCCATGGGCCGAAATATAGGGGTAATCGTTCGACCTATTTCACTTAAGACCGATTTTTCGCTATTGGTGTTGCCAAAGCTACCATCAGTGCCCCAAGAATTTAAAAACGTCAGCAGCATAACCATCGGCACAATCACTTTCCCCGCGGTGAAAATAAAGGTTTTCAAACGCTCCCAAGTATGTAACAATACGTTTTTTACCGTGGGTAGATGATACGGGGGTAACTCCATAAAAAAATCGGCCACTTCTCCTTTTAATAAAGTTCGTTTCATAATTAAGCCAGTGAGAATAGCCGCGGCAATTCCAATGAGATATAAGCCAAAAACTATATTTTGTCCCCCTACAGGAAAGAAAGCGACGGCAAAGAGAGCATATATCGGTAATCGCGCCCCGCAAGACATAAAAGGAGTCATCATAATAGTTAACAATCGGTCTTGTGGTTTTTCTAAAGTGCGTGTAGCCATGACGGCCGGCACATTGCAACCAAAACCAACGATGAGCGGCACAAATGATTTGCCAGGTAAACCGATAAATCGCATAAATCGATCCATCACAAACGCGGCTCGGGCCATATAACCGGAGTCTTCTAAAAACGATAAAAAGAGGAAGAGAAAACCAATGACCGGGATAAACGTGGCGACCACTTGAATCCCGCCACCGATACCACCAGCTAACAAAGTGATCATAGCGGCGGGTAAATTTATCAGTCTTAAAATTTCACTTAATCCATCTACCAACAAAGTGCCAACCAAAATATCAAAAAAATCAATAAACGCCCCGCCAATATTGATGGTAAACATAAACATCACATACATGACCAACAAGAAAAACGGGATCCCGATTCGGCGGCTTAACACGACTTTATCGATTCTATCGGACCAGGTGCGAGTGAGTTTTCCCGATTTTTTCACCGTTTGTTCAATCACCTCAGTAATAAATTCATAGTGACTATCGGCAATGATAATATCGACCTCTTCCTGTAATTCGACAGGTAATTTTTGAATTAATGGTTGAATCTCTGCCAGCAATGGCTGTGGGTCTTGCAATAATGGTGATATACTATTATCATGTTCCAATAATTTTAAACTAATCCAACGTACCTGGGCCTGTTTTGATTCAGGTAGCCGAGAGCGTACTAATGGCAATAAATGAGACAGTGCTTGGGTTATCGCCGGCGGATAATTGATTGAGGCGGAGGGCAATGATCTGAGTTGAGCCATTTTATTGATGGCGGTTTTCAATTCAGTCAGGCCAATTTCTTTCGCCGCAATTAAAGGAATCACGGGGATTCCCAACCGACGTGATAAGCCCGCCAGATCGATTTCAATTTGACGTTGTTTCGCAATGTCTAACATGTTAACCGCCATGACCAACGGCATTCCCATCTCTAATAATTGGGTGGTCAAATATAAATGACGTTCCAGGTTAGCACCGTCAACAATATTAACAATCACTTCTGGTGCTTCGGCGAGAATATAATGTTGGGTAATTCTTTCGTCTAAGGAGGAAGATTCAGTAGTCAAGTCTAGGGAATAAATCCCTGGTAAATCAACCAATTCAATATCACAACCATCATATTGGTAAGAACCGACTTTTTTTTCTACGGTTACGCCAGGCCAATTGCCAACCTGCTGTTTAGTTCCAGTTAAAACATTAAAGAGAGTGGTCTTGCCACAATTGGGATTTCCGACCACGCCAATGGTAAAATGTGTCATCTGTACCTCTGTTGCTATTTTTTACGCGCAACCACTTTGTCCCTTCTTAAGAGGAAAGGGTTGGGGGTGGTTGAGACTCCCCTTGGGAAGGAGGGGCTGGGGGTGGTTGAGACTCCCCTCCTTGAGAAGGAGGGGCTGGGGGTGGTTGTACGTGAAGTGAATTAACTCACTTTACGCACGGTTAACTCAACCACCCCCAACCCCTCCTTGGTAAGGAGGGGAGTAA
>DZAL01000169.1 GCA_022729575.1 Thiomargarita sp. | reverse complement strand
CGAAAATCATCAATCCATTACTGGAACTATCTCCTGACCAAACCACGAGCATGTTGTTACAATCCTCTCGTGAAGAATTATTGGCCAAATTTGGTAAACGGTAATGGGGAAAACCGATGCTATCGCTGCCTTTAGCGATAGTATCGGTTAGGTAAGTTGTCCGGGGAAACTAAGTAGTCATTTGGAGGGATTCTGAGAGTAAACCTGACAGGTCTTCGAGACCTGTCAGGTTGGTAGTCCCTTCCTGTTAATGAAGGTATTAAAATTCAATGACTTACCAAGGTTCAAGGTTTCCTAAGCCTGGAAGGCTTAGGAAACCTAGCAAGCGTCAACTTAATTCGACTGAAAAGGAGTTAATTATGCAATTATCACCGGCCTATTATGATTGGGAGAACGAAACTATCGAAAAGGGACGACAAGAAGGACGACAAGAAGGACGACAAGAAGGACGACAAGAAGGACGACAAGAAGGACGACGCGAGTTGGTTAAAAGTTTACTGAAAACTCGCTTTGGTCAATTAGATAAGGGATTATCGAAAATCATCAATCCATTACTGGAACTATCTCCTGACCAAACCACGAGCATGTTATTACAATCCTCTCGTGAAGAATTATTGGCCAAATTTGGTAAACGGTAATGGGGTAAACCGATGCTATCGCTGCCTTTAGCGATAGTATCGGTTAGAAACCCAACTTTCAAAAAGTTGTCAAATCTGCGGTGATTCGAGATTTGACAACTTTCGAAAAGTTGTCAAATCTGACACCAATCTGGTTCTCTCCTTATTCCACTACCACTCCTTTTTCCAATTTCACGTCCTTCCCTAGTTTTACCCCAGATAAATGGCATCCTTTTTTCACTCGCACGTTTTCCAACAACGCGGGGGACTTCTTATCTCCCTTGATAGTACCTTTTAAAGTGCCGCCAGTAATCTTGGTACCGGCTAACAAGGTGACATCTTGGAAGAAACCACCCACTTTGCTGGTATTGCGAATCGTTCCACCCAAGGTACCACCAATAATGGACATACCGCGAAACTCAAAATCTAGTATGATACCTTCATTTTTGAGGTAACCAGTCACGACTCCACCGGTCAATTTACCTTTGGCGGTGATGTGGAAATTCGATACCCAGCCAGGATTAACTAAGGTGTTGGATAAAATTCCATTCGAGATCATACCCTGGCCCTGAATATCTAGCTCAGTCACGGAATGACCGCCATAGTTGCAGACAGTGGTGTCACATGAGGAAAATGAGCTACCGAGTATCGGTAGTTGAATCGGAATCGCTGTCACGGGTGTCGCTGCTGTCACGGGTGCAGGAATCATGGGCACGGGTGTCGGAATCACGGGCACTGGTGCAGGAGTCGCAATCACGAGTGCAGGAATCACGGTCACGGGTGTCGAAATCACGGTCACGAGTGCAGGAATTACGGTCACGGGTGCAGGAGTCACGGGCATGACAGGGATTTCTGTCATTACCGCAGGCGTAGTCGTCATCGCTGTGGCCGGTGCAGTGGCTACCGTCGGTGTGGTTTCTGGAGTCACGACTGGAGGGGTCACAACCGGTTCTGGTGTAACCACTGGTGGTAGCTCTATCACTTCAATTGAAGAGGCTGAGGCTAAGGCTAAAGTCACCAATGGTGCTTCGGGCCCAAATTGCGCTTCACATGTCATCTCCTTGACCACCTTCACTGCTAACGGATTCCGCAGACCTTGGCACTCACCTCCCCAACCGAGGAAAGTCATGCCGGCAGCAGGAGTCGTTTGCAAATAAGTCGTGGTACCATAACTAAACGAATCGCTACATTTGGTGCCATCTTCTCCGCACTCAATGCCTTGAGACTGATTGATAGAATCGCTGTTCGTGACTTTCCCTTGACCAGAGATAATTATGGTTAAGTCATAGACTTTTTGGAAGAAGGCGATGCAGAGTCGGCCAAAATTGGTGATTTCTCCATCGATACAATCTTCATGTCCGCCCCAACTGGTGAATACGGAACCACTGTCAGCCTGTGGGGTTAGCGTCACTTTGGTACCGGTGTCGATAATATCGCGACAAGCCTCTTGGTTGCAACTCACTTCACCTTGGGAATTCGCCTGGCAATCTTGACGAGTGCAATAGAGACCGGTGTCAGTGCTGACGCTGCCACTGCCGGTGCCATCGACTTGGATAAATAGCGCCATCATTTGGGGCAGAGGAGGGGTCATGGAAATGTTAGTTAGCGGATTGGTAATTGCAATATTCCGCGAGACTGTTGCTTCAGAGTAAATGGCATTGCCGGCTTGGTTGGCCGTCACGGTGCAAGTTCCCGCATGGATTATCGTCAACGTCGTCTTCTCACTGACCGTACATACGTCTGTGGTGGTGCTGGCAAAGGTCACGGCATTTCCAGAGGCACCGCCAGTAGCACTTAAAGTTAAGGGCGCATCGCCAACGGTCGCGTTGGTGGGTAGGGTGAAAGTGAGGGTTTGGAAGAAGCGGCAATTAGTGCAACTAAAAGTTGCTCCACCAGTAGTGGTTGTTTGGTAAGTATTATTGGTATGACTTCCGTTAACGGGTGGATTAATCATCACGAGATTAGGTGCAGCTACCTGGACCGTAGCAGTCGCCACAGGAAGGATAAAATTAGTTACGATAAGTGGGACACCAGTGATAGAAATATCTTTAGTGCCAGTGATGGAGGACAAATCTAGGGTAGGAATGGTGGTAGGCACATCAATCTTAATTGAATGATTGGCATCAGTCAGTTTGACCGTGCTACCGGCATCAAAGGTGAAGGTACCTGAGTTATTAAAATTACCACCGATGCTTAATGTGCTTCCTGCACCGAAGGCAAATACGCTAGTTGGTCCAATAGTCAGATTTCCAGATAAGGTTACTTTGCCATTGCCAGTAGTCGTGATTCCCCCCACCGCGGAAGTATCTGTTAAATCAGTTCCAACAAACTCACCACCTGCCGTGACGGTAATATTTCCCATGGCGGTGCCCATTTTAGTGGTCGCACCAGCAATTATCTTGTTCCCACCGACGTTAAGTATTGCCACTCCTAACGTGCTGTCGATGGTGAGATTTCCCAGCGTACCACTCACGGGGGTAACCGCATCAGCCAGTGTTACCGTAATACCACAAATAGTTATATCATCACCGGCAACGGGTATAGAAGCAGGCCCCGCAAGACTACTACAAGCAGAAGCCGAAGTCGGTGCCCAAGTGTTAATATCGTTCCAAGCTCCGTCGTGCCCTGCGACTGAAAAACGATGCGCCGAGACCTTACAAGGTGCCCAATCTCCTTGAATTGGCGTACCCAATCTACTCGGTGTATATAGACTGGTTGTTGAACCTGCGGGTGTTGGTAGTGCTTGTGGACAAGTTAGGTTACCATTTGTAATCGTTGTGAACGCTACAGTATTAGAAGAAGAAGCGGGCATAACATCAACGGTATGACCATTAGCCATACCAGATACATTCAAAGTGGGGATGAGCCGATATCCTGTCACGTTAATTTGGTGGTCTTTTACGGTACTATTGCTATCGCTAGTAAATTTCACTACGCCATCGGCAATACTTCCAGAAGCACCAATTGTTAAATGACCCGCGATGGTGGCAGCGGTAGCCACCACTGGAAGAGTCAGACTGGCATTCGCAGTGAGGTTATCGAACTTAGTCGAGGTGGCACCAAGCACAGAGGCACCCACTGAGAAAACAACTGAGATGGGGAGTAGCGGAGTATCCGCGTAAGTACTGCCGTTGCTAAAATTACCCGCTATAGTTAAAATATTTGCGGTCGCGGACGAGGTCAAGATACCAGCCGCCTCAATAGTCACGCTGTTGGCAGTCCCATCAGCATCCAACGTTACCGCAGTGTTAATAACAACGGCATCAGTAGCTGTGGGCACCGAGTTATTGCAACCCGACCAAGTGGCAGACGCATTCCAATTTCCGGTAGTGGCAGTGGAAGTGCAAGTAGCTGCTACCACTACCTGTGGCGTACCGATTAAGAGAGAAGCACCGAAGATAGCATGAATAAATAAAGCGAGTGTCTTTCTGGGCACGATACGCTGGTTTGAACTGGTCCAAGGGGGGTAGGATAGTACAGGTTTTTCTGGGTAATTATTAACGAGTTGAGATGATTTATCCCACCACGTCAGATTTTGTGCCAACTTAGCCACAGTGCTCAATCCTAAGTTTGAGGGGAATGAAATTTTCATAAAGATTTGTCATGGAGGTGAAGGGTCTGAAGTGAGTGTGATTGGAAGAGGTCAGGTCGGTTCAGAATTAGCGAAGTGGCTTTTGTGGTGAGATTAAAATCTTTCTACGGTGCCAAGTACTTTGAAAGTGTCTAGCGTCTAAGAATTTTACCACTGCTTTAAATTATAAGCTACTTTCATGAATAAAGCAAGGAAGATTTGAATACTTTTTAAAAGTGGTCAAATTAGGTAGGCGGGGGCGAGGTTTAAGATTTGACAACTTTCAAAAAGTGGTCAAATCTCGATGGCTTTTAGATTTGACAACTTTCGAAAAGTTGTCAAATCTAGTTTTGTCAAATCTGGTTCTGGTTTGAGATTTGACAACTTTCGAAAAGTTGTCAAATCTGGTTCTGGTTTTAGATTTGACAACTTTCGAAAAGTTGTCAAATCTGGTTTTGGTTTTAGATTTGATTTCTACTTCGTGAAGTTTCATTTGCGCTAAAAGAGTTTGGTCGGTCATTTTCATATTGGTTTAATTTCTAAAAATAAAATAAACCGCCCCGATAATACAGATGGCGGCCCAGAGATAGTCCCATTTTAGCGGTTGATTCATGTAAAATAGGGCAAAGGGGACGAAAACGGCGAGGGTAATTACTTCTTGGAGAATTTTGAGTTGTGAGAGATTTAATTCGGTACAGCCTTCCACGATGAAACAATAAACCGACTTTGGCGGGCGTGGTGGAGATTGTTTTCTAGCCATTTCAGATTCCTCTGGGTGTTGCGCCAAAGCGGCCAATACGATACAGTTCCTCCAAATTGTCATCAAGCAATTCTTTGAGGTCATGGAATTGGGCGGCAGAAAATAATTCCGTTTGTCCTTGGTCGTTTTTCTCAGTAAACCATAACTGTTCTGGTTTTAAAAATTCCATGAGGGACGAATTGTGGAACGAAAAGATTAACTGTGCCCCCTGCGGATTAGCAGAAGGACTTTGAAACAATCCAATCAAGTAGGCCACTAAATTCTGATGTAACTTGAGTTCAAGTTCATCCACGATTAACACTCCTCCTTCTTTGAAGGCGTGTAACATTCTATACAGTAAAAATAACAATTGGAGGGTACCTGCACTTTCCATCTCGGGCGTAAAATCCGCCAAATTCCCATCTATCTGATGCTTGAAAAACAGGGTTCTTATTCTCACCTTGTCATCTTGACGACCATTTCTTAGCTTTGCCAACTTTGCTAACACTTCGGGTGGAAGTTTGGTTTTCCCCAATTGCTCTTCCAAGAAAAATTGGTCCGCTTCTTCCTTGTCCACATCCTTTAAGTAAACTCCTTCGATTCCAACATCCGCAATTTTCAGAAATTCAAGCAGTTTTTCTTCCCCAAACTCTTTATTTTCCAAAAGTTTCCTGATCATGGCTACTTTGGACTCATCTTCTTTCAATCCTTTGTAATTAACATTAGATTGAATTTTATGGGCTTTACCTGCCTTAGCTACTTCTTGTGAAGCAAATTGGGCTGCTAAAGAGATGAGAGAACAGTTCGGTCTCAAATCTTTCGTATCAATGGGACCGATGCCTTCACCAAATTTAACCTCGTTCTCTTGACGAAGATAGGCCAATTGTGGTGTTTCATCAGGAGAGTAATAATAAAGTTCTTCCATTAAGACTTTTTTCTGGGTTACTTCCAATTTATAGTCATACTCGATGACTTTGTGTGTGCCATCCACCAAGGTATTTTTGGCAAAAATGAGATGAAATTTGGTGGGGGTAGCCTTCAAACTATAAAAGGGTTCACAAGGAATTTCTGCATCTTCTTCCAGGCGCAAGAAAGAATGCTGCATAAACCAAAAGACCAAGGAAAGACATTGGAGTATAGTCGTCTTTCCAGAGGCATTGGTACCCGCAAAACCAATGACAGGGTGTGCGGCAAACATAGAATTGGTTTCTAAATTGGCATCAAACTCTAAGATGTTTTCGGTTTTGAGGGAACGGAAGTTTTCTACGGTGAAATATTTTATCAAGGTACTTTTCCTCAGATGATACAGCAGTGATACAGCAGTGATGATGTTATCACTCACCTTACGCACCACCACCCCTAACCCCTCCTTGCTAAGGCGGGGCATATCCCCTGCGATTCAGGTGATGCTTACTCTCCTCCTTACCAAGGAGGGGTTGGGGGTGGTTGAGTTAACCGTGCGTAAGGTGAGTTATCAGCAATTCCCGCTTTTATATTTATAACTTACTGATTAATATAATTTTATAATAAAAAGTTCGCGACCGGCCATGGTTACTCTTTGATTTTAAATGAACAGATCATTCATACCTGTTGTTTAAATTCAAGAGGTTACAATACGCTTTCGTAAAGTTTTTAAGGTGACATATATATTTTTCAATTGGTTATTTGAGCGGGAATAGCTGACAACAATGCTTTCCGCATAGCGGCAGGGTCCAATGGGTAACTCCATAAAAACCAAAAGTGACAAACCTAAGCCTGCGGTTACTCGCAAACTCAAGTTTGTCACTTTAAAAGTGTTTATAAATACAAATGATTTACTCTAATTTGACCGTGGCAAACTTGAATCTACTACGGTCAACCAGCATCAGTGATCCTGCTCTTTTGGACTGGTGGCTTGAGTTTTCTCCTGTTGAATACGCTGATAAATCTCCTCACGATGCACCGCAATATCCTTTGGTGCATTGACTCCAATTCGCACCTGATTACCTTTGACTCCCAATACTGTCACCGTGATGTCATCTCCTATCATCAGTGATTCACCAACACGCCTTGTCAAAATCAACATAACTATTCTCCTTTTTTCCAGATCCAAATTTCCTCGATGTCAGGCACTTTTTTCACTCCTTACTGTTTCACGGGTGGCTCATCCAAGTGAAATGCCTCGTGCAAGGCTCTTACGCCCAATTCGAGGTATTTCTCATCCACCACTACTGAAATTTTGATTTCCGAAGTCGAAATCATTTGGATATTAATGCCTTCGTTTGCCAACGCTTTAAACATGATGCTGGCCACCCCCGCATGAGAGCGCATTCCAAGCCCCACCACCGAAATTTTTGCAATGCGGTTATCCCCGCGTACTTCACGTATCCCTAAAACCACTGCTTTATTTCGCAGGAGGTCTAGGGCTTTTTTGTAATCATTGCGATGCACCGTGAAGGTGAAATCAGTCAGCCCATCGGCCCCAATATTTTGGATAATCATATCCACTTCAATATTTGCATCCGCCACTTCACCCAAAATTTGAGAAGCTATGCCAGGTTTATCAGGCACTCCAAGCATAGTTAATTTGGCTTCATCACGGCTAAACGCAATTCCTGAGATTAGGACTTGTTCCATGGTTTGATCCTCTGGCGCAATTAACGTGCCTGGTCCTTCCACAAATGAGGATAGCACACGTAATGGTACATTGTATTTACTGGCAAATTCGACTGACCGAATTTGTAATACTTTAGAGCCCAAACTCGCCATTTCGAGCATTTCTTCAAAGCAGATTCGGTCTAAACGACGAGCTTGAGGTACGATTCGTGGATCCGTGGTATAAACACCATCAACGTCGGTATAAATTTGACATTCATCGGCTTTCAGAGCCGCTGCCAATGCTACCGCCGTAGTATCGGAACCGCCGCGCCCTAAGGTGGTAATATTTCCTTGCGCATCCACACCTTGAAAGCCTGCCACCACTACCACGCGATTGAGTGATAAATCGACCCGTACCCGGTCACTATCGATTTCTAAAATCCGTGCTTTGTTGAAAGCACTGTCAGTTAAAATTCGAACTTGGCCGCCAGTATAGGAACGTGCCGGACAACCGCGCGCTTCGAGAGCAATACTTAACAAGCCTATAGTTACTTGCTCTCCGGTGGTCAATATAACATCAAGCTCCCGCGGATTCGGCGGGTCCGTAAAACTTTTGGCGAGTTTCAGTAAGCGGTCAGTTTCTCCGCTCATTGCGGATACCACCACGACTAAATCATGTCCTTGAGCACGAGTGGCGAGGATTTTGTCAACAACGGCGTTAATCCGTTCGACTGAACCTACCGAAGTGCCGCCGTATTTCTGCACTATTAATGCCATATCTGTATAGTCCGATTACATTTTTTGCGACAAAATTTTACATTTCGGCAAAAATTCTGTCACTTATATTTTGCCAATACTTTAGGAGAATGATTGTTATTTTTTAGGTTACAATGAGCCTCAGTTCTAAAATTATTGCGCCTTTGACTCTTAGTTTAGAATCAGAATGGCAATAGTAATCTCATTATAAAGCCAACTCGTTCAACTCCCTAAACGGGCTTGGTTTTCGCCACCGGTTAGAGTTTTTTGCGTTTGAGAAATTCAACTTATATAGATTTACCAAGATATGATATTCTTCTTTTAACACGCTGTCAACCAACTTTTTTCGAGGGAATTCGTGAATTATTCATTCCCTATCCATGAGGCTGATGATTTTGTTAATTACTTTAAGTATCCATTAAACACGATTTTTGTTCAAAAATAAAGAGTGTTGGGATTAAATTGATTTTATAGTTTATACGTCAATATTTAATACCCGCCTAATGACGGTGACTTAGGAACATCAATAAATAGATTGTGCATTAAATAGATTGTGTATTTTGGTAGAGGCAAGTTGCCCTTACGTGTTGGGCAACCATTATGGATTAAATGGACAATCTATTTATTGCTGGTCCCTAATATTACGTAATATTTGATATATAGTAACATTTTACGGTTTTTGTACCCCCAGTTTCCCAATACCGTTGGGTAAGCTGTTATTACGGCGTTGGAGTCCAAATTTTCAGATTTGGACTCCAGGTTTAACTTAATGGCATCGACAGGGATAATTTGAAAAATCAAATCCCAGTTGATTACTTTTGCGGTTAAATTAACATTATAATTCACATTATTGGAATTGGCAAAAATTAAAATAAATTGATTTCGATTACTACAAGTCAATGGTAATATAGTAATATTCAGCTACTGTTGTACTTGAAGTCTGAGGGATAACACCCCTCGAAGGGGTGTTATCCCTGCTGGCCAAACTCATTATGGGACAACTAGATAAGGATATTACTATAGTACCAATCTAATAAAATATTACTATATTGATTTAACTCATCTCAGTAAAAAAATTGGCTAATTCTGTTATCATGGCAGGTCCTTGAGTTAATGCGGTTTTCTGGGCCAATATCTGCTGACTCACTTGTTGTCGATAAGTTGGCACGGTGGCTAACCGTAAAGCGATCTCCACATATTCTTCCGCACTGTTAGCGATACCGTCCGAGATCCCCATTTGTTGATAACAGGCATAAGTAAAACGACTGAGAATAGAGTCCATAGGCCAAGTCACTACGGGAGTCCCCACCGTTAACGCTTGATAACTACTCGTCGAGCCTCCACAAGGGAAGGTGTCAAGCACTACTTCGACCACCATGAATAAATTGAGATAATCCGTGGTAGGTGGTCTGGGCAAAATCCGGATTCGCTCTAACAGGTGAGGTGGTAACATATTTTGAAAACGTTGCTTAATTAATTGTTGCCAAAGCCGGGGGGTGCTGGCCAATAAAATGACTTGCCCCGCTGGGTCACGCTCTAAAATATTAGCCAAAATTGGGTCAAAACGAGGTTGACATTTAAACAACGATTGTGGACATAAATATAAATGCGCATTTTCAGGTAAACCTAATTCTTTTCTAGTTTTAAGCGGATTGGGTAAGGTAAATGGTTCATAAAAAAATGGTAAGTGTTCAAACAATCGTAACTTATTGGGGTAAGGAAAGGAGTCTATCGACACCAAATTTTGAGCCGTTAACAAATAGTCGATCATGGGTAACGGGGTAAGTAGCGAATAACCCCAACCTACGCATTGTACTGGTGCCAATCGGGCAAATCCCAAAAAATAGGTAAATGACTCCGCCCGGCTATCTGGGTAAAATAAAATATCCAATTGACGCTTGGCCAATTGCTGTCTGGCTAAAGATAAATCCATCGCTAAGATTTCAATCTGGTCTAGCGGGATAGCTAAAAATTCTTTCACCTGTTGCAGACAAGGAAAGAGTAAAAATAAATGTAGGCTAAAACGGTTTTCTGGTAAGCGGGTCGATAACAACCGGAGAAATTGAATTAAACCATGACTGGATAAATCGCGGACCACTATCCCGACTTTGATTTTAGACTTGATTTTCCGAGTCCCACTGCGAAGACAATGTGGAGCGGTGTATAACAAAGAAGGTTCGATGCGTTGAAAAAATTCAGCCAGTTGGCTTTGTAGGCTCTGGTCTGCCAGCCCATAATGGGCCAGATAAAGTTGGTTAGTTAAACCATTTTGCCACGGTGCCGTTAATTGAAAGGAATGTTGAAACAATTCAGTCAATTGAGTGGTTACTTCCTGTTGCGCTTCTTGTAATTGCTGTTGCGAAGAAGGAATGGTGGGGAGTAACCAGGCATAATTCAAGCGATAGATTAAATGATGGGGGGCCAAAGTTAAGGCTTGCTGAAATGCCGTTTTCGCTTCAGCAAACTTACCTTGCAGTCGTAATACTTCGCCTAAAATATTATAGCCTTCAGCAAACTGGGGTTGAATGGCTAACGCCTGGCGATAGCAACGCTCGGCTTCTTCAAACTCACGCCGCGATTTTAATAGATTGCCCAAATTATAATAAGGGTCGGTAAATTCTGGTTGCAGGGTTAACGCATAGTGATAACAAATGATGGCTTCTTCTAAGCGATTTTGGAACATTAAGAGATTACCCAGATTATTATGCGCTTCCGCCAAATCTGGTTTAAGATTAATAGCATGATGATAATAAATAGTGGCTTCTTCCCATAATTGTTGAGATTGTAGCACCGTGCCTAAGAGGTGATATAATTCCGCTTGGTCTGGCGTTAACTGGATGGCGCGACGATAACACAACGCGGCCAGTTCAAATTGAAATTGGTTTTTCAAAATGTTACCCAGATGAATATGCGCTTCCAGAAACTGCGGATTGAGGTTAATCGCATGACGATAATGGACCGCCGCTTCATTTAATTGGTCTTGCCGTTTAAGTACATTAGCTAAATTGTAGTGGTGGTCGGCAATCGTAGGTCGTAATTTAATCGCATACCGGTAACAAAGCTCCGCTTCGACAAAATGTTGTTGCAACTCTAACGCATTACCTAAATTATTATGTAAGGGTGCGAAATCTGGTTTAAACAGAAGTGCTTGTTGGTAACAGGCGATGGCCCCTTCTAGTTTCTGTTGAGCCAATAGCACGTTACCCAAATTGAAGTGCATTTCGGCAAATTCCGGTTTAATCACTAAAGCCGTCCGATAACAATCCGCCGCTTCTTCTAATTGACCTTGTTGTTTTAAGGCACTGCCTAAATTACCATGGACTTCGGCCAATTTAGGATTGACTTTTAAAATTTGGCGATAAATTTTAATAGCTTTTGATAATTCGCCCGCTTTATGATACCGTAAAGCAATGAGCATTGCTTGAGATACAGTGACTTCTTGTTCGTACATTGGAGTGTGCAACCATTGCATATAGAAAATATTTGAGATATTATGTTACGTGATATGATTTGACAATGCAAGAAAGAGAAAATCCTTTTTTTGTTACCACGCAATGACGTAAGATGCCCTGGGCAACGCACCAGTGTGGCGATTTTTCGCGAAGTACTGGTGTGTGTGTCCGTTGGTTTAGAATATACGATTACTACTATTGTAGGATAATTTTATGAAATTTAAATTGTTGTTAGCTGTGATATTAGGATTAAAATTTTTATTACTGGCCGCGTCGGCTCGGGCCACTCCTGCGGAATTGTCCGTAGTGTCACAAGATGACTACGGTATAGAATTGGAATTTCGTCTGCCGCCGTTGAATTTTAAAGCCGTCAAGGGCCCCGATGGACAAACTTACCAACGTTTTGAAATGCCCACCTGGGCCAAAACTGAGCAAATAGGTTATCCTGAATTACCCGTAGTATCCACCTTAATACAAATTCCCGCGACTGGTGAAATAGCGGTGGAAATTTTAGAGCAGACGGATAAATCTGAGCCAGATTGGGTGATTTATCCCGTACCCCAACCGTTGGTACTCCCCTCTTTGGCAATGCCAGAAGCAGGTAAATCTGGTAGTATTACCGAACAATTTGTAAAAACTGAGGCCGGGTATACCGCTACCACGTTTTATCCAAATGCCGTGGCCACTATCGAGCCACGAGTGACCTGGGGCAAAATTGCTATGGCCCGGTTGAAAATTTATCCTTTGCAATGGGAAGCCGCTACCCAAACTTTACGTTACCTCAATTATTTGCGATTACGAGTACATTTTTCTCACCCCTTACCTCCTTTACAACCAGAAGTGAAAGGTCTAAATCGGCGAGTTTTACCGGGCACCATTTTCGGGTATCAGCCACGACAAACCACGACGACTTCATCATCCCCCGCTCTTTCCAATTCCCCCGCGCCAGCCGCCGCCTGGCCACAACGTTATCGTGTCCAGGTGAACCTTCAGACTGCTGGCATGTACCAAATAACGTATGAACAACTATTAACCGCAGGGATTCCTGAAACTTGTTTAACTACAGGTAATTTAATGTTGACTTGGCAAAATCAACCAGTAATGACTCAATTAGTTACTCAGTACTCGCGTGGTTTCAATCCAGGCGACTCTCTCATTTTTTATGGCAAAGCGATTGACAGTGATTACACCGATATTAACGCTTATCAACTAGATTGTTGGCAATTATCTCGTCCGCGTCCTGCCTCTTATCAAAATAAACTACCACCACAGGCTATCTCCAATGTCCCCACCATTGATGGCTCCTTGACTGATAACGCGACCCCCATAGAAAGTTATCAAGCGGTGGTCCGGTTAGAACAAAATAACTTAGTGGATGATTTGGTGAAAGGTGCGCCCCAACAGGATTATTGGTTTTGGCAAAAACTCTCGGCACCAGATTCTTTTGACATTACGGCCACTTTGTCACCCGACGCGACCGCCACCGACGATATTCCGGCGTTTATTCGAGTGGCTCTACGGGGTATTCCTGTTAGTGAATTAAATTCACAGGTGTCTTCCAATCATCACACCAAGGTTTACTTCAATGATAATTTAGTAGGAGACTACACCTGGGAAGGGACTCGTGAAAATATCCAAAAGTTGCCATTGACACTCACTGCACTTCAGAGTGGTGACAATCAAGTAAGAATCAAATCACCAGGAGACACGGAGTCGAAAAAAGACCAGGTCTATCTCAACTGGCTTGAATTTATCTATCCTCGTCAATTAGTCGCTAACGAAAACCAATTGCGGTTTACCATCAATACGCCAGGGCGGCTACAATTGCGGGTTAAAGGCTTTCGCACCCCTGACATTCGGGTTTATGATATTACTAATTCTAATCACTTGAAGGAGATTATCAAAACCACGGTGTCGACGGCGGCTGACGACAGTTATCAAGTGACTTATGAAGATGTCGTCGCTACTAAAAAGACTTATTATGTGCTAACCACGGACCAACTTCGGCCGGTGGACAAATTATCACTCTATTTACCCGCTACCCTCAAACAATCTAACCGTGGCGCCGATTATATTCTGATCACGGCCAAAGAATTATTACCCGCGGTGCAACCATTAGTGGAACAACGGCAACAATCAGGTTTGCGCGTAGCAGTCGTGACGGTAGAGGAGATTTTTGAAGAATTTGGCTTTGGCCTGCCAACCCCGACCGCAATTAAAGAATTTCTACGTTATGCTTATGAACATTGGCAGTCCCCGGCACCTACCTCGGTGTTACTGGTAGGTGATTCTAACTTGGATTATAAAGGCTATCTCGGTGGCAAAAAATACAATTTCATTCCGGCTTATATGATACCTACCATGTATAGCATTGCCCCCACGGATAACTGGTTTGTCAGTATAGTGGGAGAGGATGAATTACCAGAAATGCAGATTGGGCGATTGCCAGGTAGTGATGTGGAAGAGGTCAAAATGCTGGTCGATAAAATTCTCCACTATGAAAACCACCCCCAAGATTTTCGTCGTCTGCTGTTAGTAGCAGATAATGACAGCAGTTTTGAAGAAGCCAGTGAAGCCGTCGTCAAATATATTCCTACCGACCTTACGCTGGATAAATTATATTTGGGCACTTATGCCAGTGACCAGCAAGCGACGGCAGACTTGATAAATTATTTTGACCAAGGCGTGACGTTGACTCATTATCTTGGGCATGGTAATGAGAATGTCTGGGCTAATTCCACAGGTCAAGTGTTATTCTCGGTAACCCGACTGAAGGAATTACAAAAAACCGATAATTTAACCTTTTTAGTCGTACTAAACTGCCTCAATGCCAATTTTGCTACTCCTAAAAGTTATTCGTTGGCGGAAGAATTTTTATTAACACCCAATGGCGGTACGATTGCCAGTTTTGCGCCCACCAGTGCGGGGTATTTATGGGAACATCAGTTACTTGACGGTGCTTTATTCGAAATGATATTTGAGGTCGAAGAGCGTAACTTTGGCCGATTAATCACCGAAGCTAAAATTAGAGCTTATGGCTATGGCACCTCCAAACAAGTCCTAGATACCTTTGTCTTAATCGGCGATCCGGCTTTGAAATTACAATTGCCGGTTCAGTAGGAATAAACTTAGATTCTCACCTTACGCATAACCACCCCCTGCCCCTCCTTGTTAAGGAGGGGAGTATGCGCCAACTAAGTTGGCAGGGTGTACTCCCCTCCTTAACAAGGAGGGGCAGGGGGTGGTTGAGTTCTTGACGCAATTTAGATTTGACAACTTTTCGAAAGTTGTCAAATCTTGACGCAATTTAGATTTGACAACTTTTCGAAAGTTGTCAAATCTTGACGCAATTTAGATTTGATTTAAATTTGACAACTTTTTGAAAGTTGTCAAA
>DZAL01000319.1 GCA_022729575.1 Thiomargarita sp. | reverse complement strand
GCTTAACTTAATGGCATTGCGGCTAAAGCCTCTACTCCAACATTCTAAATAGTTTGTGTAAGGTGAATTTTTAAATTTATTCTTCTCATTCCCACGCTCGACCTGGAAACGAGAAATATTTGAAAAAACGTCACCCATAAATTGAAAATAATTGAACATATATGCAACTTTCCTTTACCAAAATGCACGGTTTAGGCAACGATTTTGTGATCTTCAATGCGATTTCCAAACCATGGTCTTTAACTCCAGAGCAATTCCGCTTCATTGCGGACCGTCGCTTTGGGATTGGTTGTGACCAAATTTTGCTAGTAGAATCCAGTGAATTACCCGAAGTAGATTTTCGCTATCGCATTTTCAATGCCGATGGTCAAGAAGTACCACAATGTGGCAATGGGGCCCGTTGTTTCGCTCGTTATGTGCGTGATAAGGGTCTAACTCACAAAGACCAATTAGTCGTAGAAACTCGTGCCGGCTTAATTTATCCGCGTTTAGAAACCAATGGTGAAGTCACGGTAAACCTGGGTATTCCACGCTGGAATCCTGCGCTCATTCCGTTTCAAGCGGACGAGATAACGACGCTCTATCCGATCACCGTGGGGACTGAAATTTACCAGATTGGGGTCGTGTCCATGGGCAATCCCCATGCTGTATTGCTAGTGGAGTCGGTGGACCACGCACCCGTGACCACGCTAGGACCGCAATTGGAACATCATCCACGGTTTCCAGCGCGGACCAATGTTGGATTTATGCAAATTATCAATAGCTCACAGATTCGCTTGCGAGTTTATGAACGTGGGGTAGGCGAAACCTTAGCTTGTGGCACCGGTGCTTGTGCCGCCACCGTCATCGGCATCCGACTAGGGCACTTGCATTCTCCCGTCACCGTCACTTTACCAGGAGGTTCACTTCAGATTGAATGGACCGACCATGAAGACTCCCCCGTGCTCATGCGGGGGCCTGCTACTTACGTGTTTGAGGGAATGATTGAATTATGAGTACACCATCGTTAAAAATTTTTGAAAATTTACCGGAAAGTGCTGTGGTGGATTATCTGCGACAACATCCAGATTTTTTTACCCGCCATGAAGAATTACTGGCAAAAATGGAAGTTCTCCCTTCTCCTAAGGGACCTGCCATTTCCTTGGTAGAGCGTCAATTAACGGTATTGCGGGAAGAAAATCGGCAATTACAACATAAATTCGAAAGTTTAATTGCCATAGCTCAAAAGAATGAACAACTTAATCAACGGATTCAACGAATTGTGGCGGCGTTAGCCAGTGTCAGTAGTCCAGAGGAGTTTTTTAACACTTTATACGATTGCATACAGCATGAATTTAACACCGATGCGCTAGTGGTTCGTTTATTTTTCAGCCCTAATGCGTCCTTTGCTGGCCGACCGGAATTTGTCGAATATGATGCGCAAGTGTTTGCATTGTTCGAAACCGTGTTAGAGCACAATCAAACCCTTTGTGGTCGCTTGACTTCAGAGCAAACTGCCTATCTCTTTTCTAATGACCAGATTAATTCGGCAGTTTTAATTCCATTAGGGGTGCCCAAACCGCAAGGTATTTTAGGACTGGGAAGTCAAGAGGTATCTCGTTTTCATGCTGGAATGAGCACGGATTTGCTACGATATATGGGCGAGTTGGTTAGTCATTTGTTAAAATGGTGGTTGCGCGATTGAGTGGAGATTTGGATAATCCCTCCAAATTAATGGAGGTCTTAACATTCAACGAGTGAACCAGATTCAAAGTTTCCTAAACCTCAAAGGTTTAGGAAACTTAGCACCCATTGGCTGGTAGGGACTATCGAGATTTGACAACTTTTTAAAAGTTGTCAAATCTGATTAAATTATTATAAATAATCGTACCCACGCTCTTCGTGTTGGGTAATATCCAAACCTTGCATTTCCTCCTCTGGGGTCACGCGCAATCCAACCAGCATTTGCACTACTTTAAGAATGACCCAAGTCAATATCGCCGTGTATGCAACTGTCGCCAGCACTCCAGTCAATTGCACGCTCAATTGTGCATCAATGCTTTGAATACCACTACCAAAGCCATAACCGCTAAAAATTCCCAACGCGGGCGAGGCAAACACACCTGCTAATAAAGTGCCGAGCATTCCTCCCACGCCATGGACTGGAAACACATCCAAGGAATCGTCAACTTTAAGCGTGCGTTTCATGAAATTAGTCGCGAAAAAACAGATTAAACCCGCCAATAATCCCACGACCAAGCCTCCTGCTGGGCCAATATAACCTGAGGCCCCGGTGATGGTGCCCAAACCTGCGACCATCCCAGTAACGGTACCTAAGACGCTAGGTTTGCCATATTTTAACCATTCTAACGACATCCACACTAGAGCCGCCGCCGAAGCCGAAATATGAGTCACCAAAATAGCCATTCCCGCGTCGCCGTTGGCGGCTAAAGCACTACCGCCGTTGAATCCATACCATCCCACCCACAGCATTCCTGCGCCGGAAACGGTCATGGTCATGTTATGCGGCATTAATGCGGTCTCTGGGAAACCTTGTCGCCGTCCCATCACTAACGCAGCCACTAATGCCGACACGCCAGCGGTGATATGTACTACCGTGCCACCCGCAAAATCTAATAATCCCATCGTTTGCAACCAACCTCCGCCCCAGACCCAATGTGTAATAGGAGTATAAACGAAGATCGCCCACAGACCGCTAAATAATAACACTGCCGAAAACTTCATGCGTTCAGCAAAGCCGCCTACAATCAACGCCGGCGTAATGATGGCAAACGTCAATTGAAACATGGCAAACACACTTTCAGGAATGCTACCGGTCAGACTATCTCTATTGACACCACTAAAAAATAGTTTGCTCACACCGCCGATGAACGAATTGCCTTCGCTAAAAGCCAGTGAATATAAGCCCACTAGCCACAATATGGAAACTAGCGCGGTAATAGCACCACATTGCATCAACACCGACAACACGTTTTTAGAGCGCACCAAGCCACCATAAAATAATGACAAGCCTGGTAACGTCATAAATAACACTAACGCGGTAGCAGTGAGTATCCAAGCGGTATTAGCGGGATTTAACGTATTGTCAGCCGCCCAACCTAATTGGGGTGATAACAGCACCAGCCCGCTACCGATTTTAAAAAAGAGCGATCCAATTTTTTTCATTGTGCGTATCTTCCAAGAATTAATAATGGTACCTTTAAAGTAAAGTGAGTGAGAGGTTCACGGCAAATTTTCCTTTCTAAATATAACTTATCTTACGCATGGTTACTCAACCACCCCCAACCCCTCCCTTGGTAAGGAGGGGAGTACGCACCACTTGAGTCGCAGGGTTGACCCTGACCAAGGAGGAGCGCCGGGGTGGTTGTGCGCAAGGTGAAATATAATTAGGATTTACCCCCCATTCCAGTCAACAAATTATTTTTAATCAACGAATGAGTGGTGCCAGCCACCATAATTTTCTGAAAGTCAAACCAACTTTCTGGAAATGACGGTGGCTCAAGCATCCGTCTATAAATATAGTAAAATGGTCATCTATTAACTATATATGAACATAGAAATTCACCCTGAGCAGGAACTATTTTATCATTAATATTTATGATTTGGTAGGTGAATATTTTCAACCATCCTTCACTTTCGGGTAGTCCCTACCAACCAATGGAGGTACTAACCGCCGGGGGCGAGGATTCTTAAACCTGGCAGGTGCTAAGTTTCCTAAACCTTTGAGGTTTAGGAAACTTTGACG
>DZAL01000318.1 GCA_022729575.1 Thiomargarita sp. | reverse complement strand
TGAGTAATTCTACCCCGCTCATTCATCTGGCTAAAATTGGGCAACTACACCTCCTCCCAGAGTTATTTGGTACCCTTTTAATTCCGCAGGCCGTCTATACCGAGTGTGTCCTCGAAGGACGCGGTTATCAAGAATCCACTCTAATTGCACAAGCCCGTTGGTTGCAAGTGGTACCAGTCGTCGATAAAACTTTACTGACCTTATTGAATAGCGAATTGGATAAAGGTGAAGCTGAGGCAATTGTGTTGGCCTTAGAACAACAAGCGGAGAGGTTACTGTTGGACGACACTGAAGGTAGAAATAAAGCCCGTCTTTACGGCTTGCCATATACTGGGACACTGGGTATTTTATTGCGTGCTCAAAAAGTTAATAAATTGAATGCCTCATTTCGGGCGACGCTGGATGCTTTACAAGCCAGTGGCTTTTGGTTAGATAAGCATTTGTATCAAAGATTAATTCAGGAAGCCGGGGAATAGCAAACGTGGGAAGCGTTAAGCGCGTCTGTTTGCACCGTAACGCACCTCTTTCGGTTAAACCACCCCTAACCCCTTCTTGAAAAAGGAGGGGTGGGGGTGGTTAACTTTCACTGTTATCCCTGGCAATGGTAAAAGGTTGCGGGGGATTTTGGTTGGTGCTAGACTCACCTGAATTTCATCGATACTTTTAAAACCAATTGGGTGGGCTACTTGGCGGTAAATGGTCGGAATCAGAATTTGCAGAATTTTAGAATTTTCAGAATGGGGTGGGTTTCATTCTGTCAATTCTATAATTCTGGAAATTCTGATTCAGACAATTAGAGTGGGAAATGGATTCAATTAAATCTGAATCCTTGAAATTTCGGGTTTAAATGGTTTTGGGGTAAAGAATGTGCTAAAATATGTTGGAAGTTAACTATTTTATTACCATTCACTACTTACCAAAATTGTTACCCGCATTGTTTGGACGCAAGAAGCGGGAAAAAGGAAATCAAAATGATACTGGCACCAACTATCAATCAACAGGTGTTGACTTTGCCATCAGACCTACAAGCAGAGGTACTTGAGTTTGTCTTGTGGTTGAAACAAAGAACCCCCTTGACCACTCCTGTTGAAACTAACGACGGTCAATCTCAAGCGGTAGCCACCCTATTAGTGGCTTTAGATAAAGCCCGAAACCAAACCCCCCTCGGGCCCTTGCACCGGGAAGAATTGTATGAATAGAAACGCGCAATGGTTCCTTGATACTAATATTTTGTTGTATGCCGGTTCCAAGGCGCCAGCGGACCAGGTTAATCGACAAATTGCCCGTCAATTGCTTTCTCAACCAGGCATTGCCTTTTCGGCACAAGTGATGCAAGAGTTTTATGATGTTGCCGTGCGCAAGCAACGGTTGGCAATCACTTCTGAAGAAGTGATAGCAATCTTAACAGCACTTCGGGCTTTTCCAATTCTACCCATTGACTACGAATTGGTTTTGCAAGCCATCGACCTGAAGACGCGCTTCCAAATTTCCTACTGGGATGCCGCGATTGTAGCAGCGGCTCAACAGCTTGGTTGCCACACCCTGTATAGTGAAGATTTGAATCACGGACAAGACTATGGGGGTGTAAAAGTCATCAACCCATTTATTTGAAATAACCTAATTAGCAAGCCAGTGTAGGGTGCGTTAAGCGCGTCGGTTTGTGCCGTAACGCACCTCCTTCGGTTAAACTACCCCTAACCCCGTCTTGAAACAGGCGGGGCGGGGGTGGTTAACTCTCACCTTTATCCCTGGCAATGGTAAAACGTTGCAGGGGATTTTTGTGGGTGCTAGACTCACCTGAATTTTATCGATACTTTTAAAACCAATTGGGTGGGCTACTTGGCGGTAAATGGTTTGAATCAGGATTGGCAGAATTTTAGAATTTTCAGAATGGGGTGGGGTTCATTCTGGAAATTCTGATTCTGACAAGTACCCTGCCCGAGTCAGAAGTCTTTGAGACCTCGTAGGAGTTGACAAACTACGGGGTCTTTTTTTGACTTTCATTTGAGACTCTGCTAGAATAACTACTGAACTGTATTCACCACTCTAGTTAAGGAGGATTAAGGTTTGGCGTATCTGATTAAATATTCTCCCGTTATTAAAGAACATCTCAAAGAACTTCCGGTCGGTTCGCAAAGGTTAGTACTAGAAGCCATCGAACAACAACTGTTACATCAACCTACGATGGAAACGAGAAACCGTAAGAAAATGCGCCCGAATCACCTGGCGCCCTGGGAATTACGTGTAGGAACTTTTCGCGTATACTACGATGTCGAAGAACCCACGGCCATCGTTCATATTCGCGCCATTGGCATCAAACAACGTAACCGAGTACGAATCGGTCAAGAGGATTTTGAATTATGATGACACTTGAATTATCGACCGCCACGGCACCCTTAAAAGAATACCTTCCGACAGTCCGACAAGGCCCTACCGTGTTGACCGACCATGGTAAGCCAGTGGCCGCTTTAGTGTTGCTTGAGGAGGTTGACTTAGAGACCGTGTCGTTAAGCACCAATCCAAAGTTTCTGGCTTTAATCGAAGACTCCAGAACCCGGGCCGAATTAGAAGGAAGTTTATCTGGTCAGGAGTTGCGACGTGAATTGGGGTTAGAATAACTATTTAGGGTTAATTTGGCAAACCACTTGGTCTTTCCACTGGCAGACAAACCGCCCCTGATTCCTTTCAAGAACCAAGTTCGGAATTGGAGGTGGTTCAGGGACGAGAAGGGATTCACACTTGAGATTGTCTGAATCAGAATTAACCGAATTTTAGAATTTTCAGAATGGGGTGGGGTTCATTCTGTTAATTCTAGTGTGCCTAAATAAGTAACCTAAGCAATAAGTTACGAAAGATAATCAGAAATGGGGTGTGATTCCCCCGCCATTGATGAAATATGGTGTGCTTACCTTCAGACCTCCAACCTGCTATAAAAGGATTAGGGTGTATAGCGAAGGAACAAAAGGGATAGGTGGAATTAGGAAACTCGGTTTAAAACCACCACCTGAGCAGAGATTGACATGACTAGCGAAAGCAAAGAGATGGTTGAAGCCTCTTAAAACAGACAGGGTTAAAGCACTTATATGCAGTTGTAAGAATACCTACATAATCATCTAGGGTTGCAAGGGGTAAAGTCTCAGTCTAAATCAGTCAGTAAATTCTGGTTAATCCAAATTAGGGATGAGATTAGGGTTAGGTCAAGGCCGACTAACTTTATAGAGAGTTAATCCTAATCTTACAGAGGCTTAATAGTATGCAAGAAAGTGAGGACTTCTAATTAGACTCTGGCCGATAGAAACGCAGAGACCATAAGGACATGGGCAAAAGTAAGCTAGGAAGTTTCTTAAATAAATTATTGAATATCTGGACCCCACATAATGCGAAAAGGGAAATTAATACCTCGTCCCAGAGGCGAGAGAGTGACCTTTAGCTGCGGCCTGATAAAACGAGCCACTAAACATGTTGAGCGTTTGCAGAAACATTTATTTAAGGCCATATCGGAAGGTATAGTAATATCCTTATCTAGTTGTCCCATAATAAGTTTGGCCAAACAGCAGGGATAACACCCCTTCGAGGGGTGTTATCCCTCAGAAGTACAACAGTAGGTGAATATTACTATAAGTTAAGGAAACCAATCAGATTAGGAATGCTCTTGAAAAAGAGTTTCTTCAACCAAATACTTGCCTTGTGGCAGCTACTCCCGCTCTAAGAAGACTATTTTAGTTGGTTAAGGAGCTAACCAAGCC
>DZAL01000168.1 GCA_022729575.1 Thiomargarita sp. | reverse complement strand
GAAGCCAGTTTGACCAGTGGCGAAGGGCGGACGACCCGTTATGCGGTGGAGATGCGGAATGATAAGGATATGAAGCGAGTGAATACCGCGCCCGATGGTACTCAAAGTGTGGAAACCACTTGGAGTAATGGGACGACCACTCGTCTCCAGCCCGACGGCACCGTGATTACTCAAAAGCAAGGTCCAGACTCACGGTTTGGGATGCTGTCGCCCGTGTTACAGGAGTTGAAAATTACGTTGCCCAGTGGCTTAACTGGCACGGTGACGACTAAACGTGAAGCGACTTTGGGAACGGAGCGGGACTTGAGTAAACCGGCCAGTTTGAAGACCATCGTGACCGTGAATGGGAAGAGTAGTTCGAGCGTTTATAGCGCGGCGGAGAAGAAGGTGGTGACGACCAGTGCGGCGGGGCGAGTGACTACCGAATTACTGGAGGAGAAAGGACGAGTCAGTCAAACTAGCGTCCCCACTTTGGCACCCGTGCATTATACTTATGATGCCCGGGGCCGCTTGACCCAAGTCAGTCAAGGTCAAGGAGACGAGTTGAGAACGGTCACTCTCACTTACGATAACTCTGGGGAGGTGAGCAAACTCACGGACACGCTGGGTCGTGAAGTGAATTTTGCTTACGATGCAGTGGGGAGAATCACGGCTCAAACTTTACCCGATGGTCGACTGATTCTCTATAGTTATGATGCCAATGGCAATGTCACGTCGATTACCCCACCGAGTCGCCCGGCACATGGATTTGACTACACCGCGGTGGACCTGCTGAGTCAATATTTGCCACCGGTGTTGCCAACTCTCGCGGCACCCCAGACGGTCTATGCTTATAATTTGGATAAGCAACTGACCCAAATCACTCGTCCCGACGGGCAACTGGTAACTTTCAACTATGGTGCCACCAGCGGGCAGTTAGAAAGTCTGACCACGCCATTAGGTACTCAAACTCTCAGTTATGATGAGAAGGGTCGGTTAGTGACCACCACGACTCCAGACAATCAGACGTTGAGTTATACTTACGATGGGTCGTTGCCCGTCTCGGAAACTTGGAGTGGGACGATAGCTGGTTCGCTGAGTCTGTCGTATAATAATGACTTTCGGGTGACGTCCGCAAGTGTCAATGGTGGTTCGACCGTGACTTATCAGTATGACATGGACGGGTTGTTAGTTGGGGCCGGGGAGATTAGTCTGACGAGAACTTCGTCAACGGGCTTCCTCACGGGCACTCAACTTGGTAACCTCACCACCCAACGAACTTACAATGCCTTTGGCGAACTGGCTAGTGAGACGACTAATTACCAAGGTAACGTCCTTTCCCAAGTACAATATACTCGTGATAAGTTGGGACGGATTGTCAGTCAAGTGAAGACGAGTGAAGGTGTGACGACCACCTTAGAATATAGCTATGACTTGGCCGGTCGCTTGGTGGCAGTCAAGCAGAATGGCGTGGTTACCGAGAGTTATGAGTATGATGCGAATGGCAACCGAGTGCAGGCCTTCACCTCTTCTCAAGGGATGGTCGTGGGGAGTTATGATGACCAAGATAGATTGCTGGAGTATGGTGGGAATACCTACGCCTATACTGCCAATGGGGAACTGCTCACCAAGAGCAGCAACGGGCAAATCACTACTTACCACTATGATGTCCTTGGCAATTTGAGACGGGTGGAGTTACCGGGGAAGACCATTGAATATGTCATCGATGGGCGGAATCGGCGCGTTGGGAAGAAAGTGAATGGAACTCTGGTTCAGGGATTCTTGTATCAGGGGAGTTTGAAGCCTGTGGCGGAATTGGATGGGAATGGGAATGTCGTGGCGCGGTTCGTCTATGGGAGTAAAGGAAATGTGCCAGATTATTTGGTCAAGGAGGGGAAGACTTATCGAATAATCAGTGATCACTTAGGGAGTCCACGGTGGGTGGTGGATGAGAGTGATGGTAGCATCGTGCAGAACATGGAGTATGATGCGTTTGGGAAGGTGGTGTTGGATACCCAGCCGGGGTTTCAGCCGTTTGGGTTTGCCGGTGGATTGTATGATTCGGAGACTCGGTTGGTGAGATTTGGGGCACGGGATTATGACGCGGAGATTGGCAGATGGACGAGTAAGGATCCGATTGGGTTTGGGGGGAAAGATAGCAATTTTTACCAATATGCTTTTGGTGACCCTGTTAATTTTAGAGACACTACCGGGAAAACGACCGTGGCAATAGCTGGTAGAATTGGCTTTGGTATTGGCAGTGCGCTTGGAAGTCCGGTCGTGGGTGGTATCATCGGGGCTGCTATTGGAATAGCTTTAGGAATTGGAATTGATATCCTAATGAATGAAGAGGGCAGTGATAAGGCAACTGATAACGTAGGTTCTAGCAAAGAAGAGGTTGATAATACTAGTGCCCAGGATAAAAAATTGTCCAATGGAGAGATCAAGAAATTACAAGAGGCGGGTTTTGATATTCATGACCTCAAGGGTGGTAAACATGCCTCTCGATATGATCTGTACAAGAAGCCCAACGGGGAGGTCTGTGTGAAACCTAAAGGTGGCAGAGGCCCAGGTGATCCTTTGGGTATTAATATAAATGATTTTTAGAACCTCATGAAGTACAACTTTACTGGTTAGGTTGATAAATTGACAACGATAACCAATTAAATGGTTTCGATAAGATTTAGTTTCGATTTAACTAGAAAGTTGTACGTCACGTTAGATTGAGATGTATGAGAAACACGAGTGCTAACTGTAAAAATGAAGTCTCTGTTAGTTTAACGATTACTGATTTTGAAGAACCTTCGTCAGAGATAACCAGAATCTTAGGTATTCTTCCGTCGAAAATTTGGCGCAAAGGTGAACTGATTGATACAAGAGCCTCAATCTGTTACAAACAAAATGGCTGGAAAATATTCTCTTCCTTATCTAAGTTCCAAACACTCAGAGAACATATAGACAGTTTGTTGGAAGTACTAATTCCCCTAAGCGACAGATTTAAAAATTTACCTCCGACATGTCAGATTGAGTTGAGCTGTTGTATCTATATTTACTATGAAATGCCAGAGATATCTTTAGATGGACATACTATTAAGACATTATCAGAACTGGATGCAGGAATAGATATTGATCTTTATTACCTTCCAGCGGACTTACAATACCTTCTCAGTGCTGACGATGCTGAAGCCGTTATAGATTTAGGGGATGAACTTGGGTTAAACCCAAGAGATGATAGATACGGTGAGAAGGCAAAGCATTGGAAGGAAGGGCCACATATCCATATTGACGGATGTAATCTTGACAAAAGTCGTGATCATATACCGGCGTTGCCGCGTTAAATTCTGGAGGGAATATGGAAAAGGTCTGCGGATTTGCAGTCGTTAGACGTGCGAAGTGGAATTTTCTTGATGATCTAACTCCACCGTAGGTGGGTGGAGTTTACTATCACGGAGTTAAAAGGCAAAGTTCGGACTCCCCTGACAACACCTCTTATGATATGGGAGATACTGCAAGAAGCGTGTAGAATGGGTGCACATAGTGGCTTCGGTTGCTTGCCAGGAAATCAACCACCACCACCCTGTTCGAATTTTATTTAGAGAACTAAGGTTGAAAATTTCCTATCAGTAGTGATAAGTCACTTTTGGAATAACTTGGCACCAATCTTCCAGAGTGTCTATCACTTCCTGTTGGAACTTTACCATTAATTAGGGGGGAGTTACCTGACATGAACTTTGAAGAGTGGAAAAGGTCTCTAGCCAGTGCCGACTTTCTGGATAGAGTTGATGCGGTCGAGAATCTACCCGAGATAGCTGACGAACAGTTAATTCCAATTCTCTTAAAGGTACTACAAGACCCAGAACCTCTGGTACGTCTTTGTACAGCGGAGTCACTACGTCATTTCGGAGGTTGCCAGTTGGTTCGCGAAGCCTTAGCAAACCTGATCCAGACCGAATTGGACCCCTTAACTAAAGCTTATGCCATATCCTCACTAGGAGAACTGGGTTTTGTGGACGACCTCCCTTTCTTGGTTCAACTGTTGAACTCAGAAACCGCGCCACAGATTAGAATACATGCCTGTGTAGGAATATTTTCTGGTGTGCAACTCCTGGTGAAAGAGGAATTATTTGCGTGTCTGGAACACCCCGATATGATCATTAAGGGTGCGGCAGTAAACGCACTGGTTGAACTTGTGGAAAAATGGCAATTAGATGAAATCTTCACTGTATTGCAAGAGTGTCTCCATGAGGGCAAAAACAATGGCATTCGTGGTACTATAACGAGTGCTTTGGCCAAAATAGAGAATCAGGCAAATCAGGTAAGCAACCGCAAAGATTAATTATTTTCACCTCGTTACCACGCGCCGCGTGGTAATGCCGTGGGGACGCTCCGCGTCCCGACGCTCAGGACTTGACTACGAAGTCGCGAACGTCACCGGTTAATCCCACAGGTGCCCTAGACAACTCTGGACCTTCTGCTAGAATGAATTAAAGTACTTGATTACCCAATGGTCGCCATCTAACCTTCTGGAGCAAACATGATGCCACTACGGCTAACGAATTACCTAGTAGCCTTACTACTCACCCTGACGTCCCCGGCGCACGCCACGGCCCCCGTGCCCGCGTCCTGTCAAGCGACGTCATCGGCGAACTGGTTTACTTCTCGTCTCGGGTACGCCTGGGCTGCCGACGGCGACGCGGTCCGCCTAACCACGTTAGTCGAAGGCGACATGACCACCATTGAACGTGATGCCAACAGTGTCCCCCAAGCCATCCTCGCGCCCGACGGGCAACGCACTACTTTGACGGTGAATGCCAACGGTTATTTAACCCAGTTGACCAACCCCGCGGGCGAGACTTACCAGATGGAATATACCGACGACGGGCTGTTGACGCAGTTCACCACCCCGCGCGGACATGCGACCACCATGCAATATGACCCCTTGGGACGACTGGTCAAGGAGGAGAACCCGGTGGGCGGTGGTTGGACCTTGTCTCGGACTCAAACTGGGGCGAACTATGAAGCCAGTTTGACCAGTGGTGAAGGACGGACGACTCGTTATGCGGTAGAGATGTTGAACGATAAGGACATGAAGCGAGTCAATACTGCGCCCGATGGTACTCAAACTGTGGAAACGACTTGGAGTAATGGGACGACCACTCGTCTCCAGCCCGACGGCACCGTGATTACTCAAAAGCAAGGTCCAGACTCACGGTTTGGGATGCTGTCGCCCGTGTTACAGGAGTTGAAAATTACGTTGCCCAGTGGCTTAACGGGCACCGTGACGACCAAACGAGAGTCGATGTTGGGCCCAGCACAGGACTTGAGTAAACCGGCCAGTTTGAAGACTATCGTGACGGTCAATGGGAAGAGTAGTACGAGTGTGTATACGGCGGCTGAGAAGAAGGCGGTGACAACCAGTGCCGCGGGACGAGTGACGACCGAATTACTGGAGGAGAAAGGACGAGTCAGTCAAACTAGCGTCCCCACCCTGGAATCGGTGCATTACACTTATGACACTCGTGGTCGCTTGACCCAAGTCAGTCAAGGTCAAGGAGAAGACTTGAGAACAGTCACTCTCACTTACGATAACTCTGGGGAGGTGAGCAAACTCACGGACGCGCTGGGTCGTGAAGTGAATTTTACTTACGATGCGGTGGGAAGAATCACGACTCAAACTTTACCCGAGGGCCGACTGATTGTCTATAGTTATGATGCCAATGGCAATGTGACATCGATTACCCCACCGAGTCGCCCGGCACATGGATTTGACTACACCGCGGTGGACCTCCAGAGTCTCTATCTGCCACCGGTGTTGCCAACTCTCTCGGCACCACAAACGGTTTATGCTTATAATTTGGATAAGCAGTTGACTCAAATTACTCGACCCGATGGGCAATTGGTAAAGTTTAACTACGGTGCCAGCACGGGTCGCTTGGAAAGTCTGACGACCCCGTTAGGAACTCAAACCCTCAGTTATGATGAGAAGGGGCGGTTAGTGGCCACTACCACGCCAGATAATCAGACCTTAAGTTATGCTTATGATGGGTCGTTACCGCGGTCGGAAACTTGGGAGGGAACGATAGCAGGGTCGTTGAATCTGGAGTATAATAATGACTTTCGGGTGAAGTCGGCGAGTGTCAATGGTGGTTCGACCGTGACTTACCAGTATGATGCCGATGGCTTACTGGTGGGTGCTGGGGAGATGAACTTAAGCCGAGATTCCGCCACCGGTCTCCTTCTGGGCACTCAACTAGGGAAGGTGACGACCCAACGAACTTACGATGCCTTTGGTGAATTGGCGAGTGAGACGGCGAGTTATCAAGGAAATGTACTTTCCAAAATCCAGTATGCTCGTGATAAGTTGGGGCGAATTATCAGCAAAGTGGAGACAAGTGAAGGTGTGACGACCACCTTGGAATATCGCTATGACTTAGCCGTTCGCTTGGTCGAGGTGAAGCAGGATGGGGTGGTCACCGAGAGTTATGAGTATGATGCCAATGGCAATCGGGTGCAGGCTCTTACCTCCTCTCAAGGAATGGTCACGGGGAGTTATGATGACCAGGATAGATTGCTTGAGTCTGGTGGGAATACCTACACTTATACCGCTAATGGGGAACTGCTCACCAAGACTAGCTATGGGCAAACGACCACTTATCAGTATGAGGTGCTTGGGAATTTGAGACAGGTCGCGTTACCGGGGAAGACTATCGAGTATGTCGTTGATGGGAGAAACCGGCGCATTGGTAAGAAAGTGAATGGGACGCTGGTTCAGGGATTTTTGTATCAAGGGAGTCTGAAACCCGTGGCGGAGTTGGATGGGAATGGGAACCTGGTGGCGCGGTTTGTTTATGGAAGTAAGGGGAATGTGCCAGATTATTTGGTGAAGGAAGGGAAGACTTATCGAATAATCAGTGACCACTTGGGAAGTCCGCGGTGGGTGGTGGATGACAGTGATGGAAGTGTCGTACAACGACTGGAGTATGATGCGTTTGGGAATGTCACGGGAGACACGAATCCGAATTTCCAACCGTTTGGGTTTGCCGGTGGATTGTATGATGTGGATACCCAGTGGGTGAGATTTGGGGCGCGGGATTATGACGCGGAGAGTGGACGGTGGACGAGTAAGGATCCGATTGGATTTGGGGGTGGGGATAGTAATTTGTTTGGGTATGTGTTGGGAGAACCGGTTAATTGGAGCGATCCGTCTGGATTAACAAAGTGGGACAAACTGTATAATCTACCAAAGCAGTTTTGGAACTGGGCTCATCGACAAGGTGGAATGGATATTCGAGATCTCACCAAGAAGTAAGCCGAAGAACTGCACAAAGAGTGGGAACGACTTGGAAAGCCTGGACCAGACCACAAACGTGCTCATCGTCGATCGCGTGGAGAAGAAGATGGCTTTATTGATCCGGAAATGCTATTAGAATTGTTTGGAGCATGGGGATTAGCTTTCATGCCAACTACGATGGGCTGTGCCGAACTTGATTGTGATCAGGACGACATACTAGATTACAAACCTGTAAATGATGGTACATGCCCATGAAAGAGTACGATCTATCTTTAATCTTAGTTGGACTTGACGAATCTGATTATAAAACTGTAAGCCAAATTTTTGGTGAAGAGTTGAGAAACCAGAAGTGGAATGGTTTGGACGGTGTGGAGATTTTTGGTGAGATTGCGCCACATGGAAAATTGTTGACTATCCTCAAGGATTTTTTGCAGTGTCATCGCTTCCAAAATCTACTTAATTTGCGATGTTCTAAGATGCTAAGGATTGGAGTATTTTTTGATACGGCAACTTGTCACATTGACCTTGAGCCGGAGATTATCGCCGATTTTGCGCAATTCGGATTAGGTCTCCTAGTTTCCTGTTATCCTTGCGCCGAGTAATCATACAGATGGGGTGAGCAAACGCCCTTATGGTTTGCCCACCTTTACCACGCTGGAATATGTGATAAATGGAAATGACCGTCGGGTCGGGCAACAGTGGGTGGTAACGTCACTCAGCAATGGCTGTATCAGGGCCCGTTGACCCCGATTGCCCAAGTAGATAATCAAGGTCAAGTGGTCGCTCGGTATGTTTATGGCAGTCAAGACCACGTCCCTGATTACCTCCTCATGGGAGAGGCTATCTATCGCTTGGTGACCGACCACTTGGGAAGTGTGCGATTGGTAGTCAACGTAATGACTGGGGAGGTGGTACAACGACTGGATTATGACGCTTGGGGGAACGTCCTCCAAGATACCAATCCAGGCTTTCAACCGTTTGGCTTTGCGGGGGAAATGTCTGATTCGTTGACTGGCTTGGTACACTTTGGAGCCAGAGATTATGACCCCTCCGTGGGGAGATGGACCACGAAGGACCCGATTGGGTTTGCCAGTGAAGATACTAATCTGTATGCGTATGTCTATAATGATCCGGTGAATAGTGTTGACCCGTCGGGGTTATTTCTGAATCTGGTAGCGGGTTGCTTAATCAGTGGTGGTATCGAACTGGCTTCCCAAATGATAATCGATGGGAAGAGTTTAGGATGCGTCGATTGGGGGAGTGTCGCACTGGAGACCGCCACGGGCTGCAATCCGTTCTCCAAGTGGAAGAAGCTCAGTAAGGTGGTCGAAGGGGCACAATGTGTCTTGGGTAACAGCTTGGTATCTGGTACGCTGGTACATACGGACCATGGTTTGAAACCGATTGAGGAAGTCAAGGTTGGAGAGAAAGTAAAATCTTTCAATGAGAGAACTGGCCAAACCAGTTATGAACCGGTCATGGAATTGATGCAACATGATGGCACCTTTCAGTTGGTGAAGGTCACTTTGGACCCTGGCGAGAGTTTGGAGGCGACGGCGGGACATCCGTTTTATGTTCAGGGAAAGGGCTGGAATGTCGCGGCGACTCTGAAGGCTGGGGATGTGCTGCGGTTGCACAATGGGATTACTCTGGTTGTTAAGACGGTTGAGACTGGTAGTCGGGTTGCCAGGGTTTATAATTTTGCGGTCGCGCAGAATGCCAATTACTTCGTCGGTGAGGACGGGGTGTTGGTGCATAATGCACTTTGTGGCAGTGGAAAACAACCTATAGCAAGACGTAATTATTATTCGTCTAAAAAAGCTGCTTATGAAGCCGCAAAACGGGCTGGCAAAGGTAAAGAACCGGAACATCATCCAGTAGGCTATCATGGTAATTCGGAACCACATTACCATCCCGAGGTACTAGACAAACCGTGGACTCCACATCGTCCAAATTCGCATGATCATTATAATTATCCTAAGTAAGCGTGGATAGGTGTTTTATGGGGCACTTATCATTTGAAGATATAGAACGGCAGTTTGTCAAAAATTTCGTCATCTCTACTCGTCAAGAGAGAGCGAACTATGAGCTTACTTCTGAATCGAAAAGGGGTCGCTTTTTTTCGAAATTAGCTCATTCTTATTCCGGAATTTTTAAAATGGAATTAATAACAAAGATACCGCGCTTAAGAGCAGAACAACAATTTAGTGAGATAATGTTAATGCTTAAAACTCACGGTGCCAAAACTCATTGTTATATCATGTCTTATGCGAGGGAATTTGATAGGAAAGTTCTCCCGGTTGAAGAAGGAATTTATCAGTGTGTCAATTGTTCTTTGGAGGCGATTCTAATTTGTAGCGACCAACTGGCTTTCTTTCAGGCCGAACGAGTATCTGGTTCTCCTCCACGATTTTTATTGAAGACCAATTAGCCCGTGTGGGTTGGACCGCCAGCCCGTGTAGGGTGGGCAAGTGTTGATTTGCCCACCTACTTAACTCAAAATGGTGGGCAACGATAAACCCGTTGCCAACCCTACCTGGCTGCGGACATTGATTCAAATGGTCAATCAAGATGACGGAATCTAATAGGAATAGCTCTTTCATGATGACTTATCCCATTCGGCACGGATTTGGAGTTGATATTCCAGTCCATCCCCGGCCTGCCAAAGCCCCTGGGTGTTTCGTAGCAGTTCTGAAAATGAGGATTTCGTTTCCATTGACGGGGGTAACATTTGTCGCCGCAACCGTTGCATCAGATGCGTGAGTAATTCCCATTGTTCATTAATGGTGAGCCGTTCGGTTTGATTCATCATCATTTCTAAAGTTGAGGATGTCATAATATATATATCTCCGTTTCAAAAGGTAAGAGATTTGACAACTTTTCAAAAGTTGTCAAATCTGTTACCAAGTTGTTAAATCTGTTCAACATGGTGGGCAACGATAAACCCGTTGCCCACCCTACCTGGCTTTAGTCGTCTAACCAATTTTGCAATACCAGTGCTGGGACCCTACTAAAATGTTTGTTATTGTTAGTCACCAGAGGTAAATCATGGACCAAGGCTGTAGCTGCGATTAAAATGTCAGCATCTTCGATGAGTTGTCCACGACGATATAAATCCGCGTAAATTTTGATGGCCCGCCTAATCACTGTCTCATCTAACGGCAAAATCTCACTATTCTGACAAGCTAACTCAAATCGCTGTTTTTGAACGGCTGCACTTTTCACCTCCAAGCCACGCAAGATTTCATAATAGCTGATGATGGAGAACGTTAGCCGTTTATATCTATCTAAGTAACCTCGTGTTTTGGCCATGACCACCGGGTGTCGCCGCATCAATGCCGAAATAATGTTGGTATCTAGTAACACGGGGGAGTTATTCATCTGACGGTCCTTTAAAAAAGTGTTGTCGGTTTAAGATAAGAGTTTCCACTTCGTCAATTTCCGCTGCTGACCAGCCTTCATAAATAGTGGTGAATAAATTGAAGATTTCCGTGGGCGAGGCTAACGGATTTGGGGATGGTAAGGAGATTTCGGCTGGACGAGAGATTGACTCTTGGGTAATTTGTTGGTACCACGCCAACGGCATAATCACACTGGTAGGATGTCCAGTTTGATCGATAACATATTGAATATTCATAGTGCCTCCGTAGTGATAATTCGTGTATTAAACTATTATTTAAGATAAATGTGGGTGAGATTTGACAACTTTTGAAAAGTTGTCAAATCTGTTACCAAGCAGCTATTCCTTTAGGAGAAAATCCAACAATTCTTGCAACAACCCATTGGCGATTTGTACACTGTCCCGATACCCTTGACCATCAATGAGAAAATTATACCGATATTCTTCAGCGCAGACGGTGATAACTTGTAATGCCATGCGATATTGCGATTTATCGGTTCGAAAGGTGGTGTATTCAATGACTTCTTCCAACAAGTTATTCAGTTTATGGGTGCGCGAATACAATCCATGTTTACTCTTGCTTTCCAAGACATACTTAAGCAACATTTCAAAGAGTTGTTGATAATGAAAGCAATGTAAGGAACAGTCTTTGATATTCACTTGTTCTATCAAATCCAAGTTGACCGCATGTTGCCACGCCTTGCCTCCCAGAGTTTCGGCGTTTTCAAAATTTTTAAGAAGTTCTGCGTACATAGCGGGTTTTCAAAGGAAAAATGGAAAATGGAAAATGAACCTGTCCAAAACACGACTTGAACATGGAGTTTTAAGAATATATTTGTTTCAGTTATCTGTCAACCATAATAAAAAAATCGCCCTCCTACGCACCCGCGTGGAAATGCGGTGCAGACACGCCCGCGGCCCGCGCTAACGGCCAGGCGGGCGCGTGAGAAGCAGAAAATGAGGTAGTGTTGTAGTGGTAATGGTATCGTGTTTTCCTTAATATCGAGTACAACGAATTTAGAAATAAACGAATTAATTCACCTTTACCCATTCGTTTATTTCTAAATTCGTTGTACTCGCTGTTCTAAATTCGAGGCCATTAAGGAAAATACCATGCCATTACCTTCGACACTACCGATAATAATGGCCTGAATTAGCTATCATAAGGCGGACAATGCAGTTATCGTTGCTCACCCTACCTAACTTAATACCTTATCAAATATAAGGTAATAGTTTAAAAAAATTGCCCCGCCTTCGGCGGAAAACAAAAGGGTAAAAGGCAAAAGCGCAAAGGACAAGAGGTCTATAGCAGAAAGGGTTACGAAGTCCACACAGCACACAGAACGACACGCAAACCAACATAATTGCGGCGGGAATCTGGCGTGTTCTTGCTGCGAGACGCGGCACGACACCAAACGGCATTATTGTACCACGAACCGCCGCGCAGCAGGCGGTATTCTCCTCCTCCCGCTACCCAAGCACTACCATCCGTCGGTGCACCATTATAATTCTCATGCCACACATCTTCGCACCACTCCCACACATTCCCGTGCATGTCATATAAGCCAAAGGTATTAGGAGAAAAACTATCCACAGGAGTCGTCTCCTTACGATATTGCCCTTTTGGGACCCCACCATAAGGATTATTACCGTCATAGTTAACCAAGTCAGGCGTAATCGTCTCTCCAAAATAAAATGGTGTCGTCGTCCCAGCCCGACAAGCATACTCCCATTGCGCTTCACTAGGCAATTGATAAGTTCGGCCAGTCTGTTGCGACAATTTTTGACAAAAAGCCACCGCATCATTCCAATTCACTTTTTCTACGGGCCGCTTTGGACCTTTAAAATAAGACGGATTATTCCCCATGATAGCTTCCCATTGGGCTTGTGTAATAGAATACTTACCCATAAAAAAGGACGCAATCTTAACCTGATGTTGTGGCCCTTCACTAGCTTGCCGCTCTAATTCAGAAGCAGGAGAACCCATCAAAAACGTCCCTCCTGGAATATAGACCATTTCTAAGGTTACGCCCTTGCCTAAGTCTTGTATTTGCTGGCGAGCTTGACCAGGACGACGTTCGGAGATTTTGCCTTGGGCATTTAACAAGACCGTCTCAAATTGGAATAATTTGCCTTGTTTAGCCTCTAACTCACGTTGTTGTTTCTCTGCTTCCGCCCGTTGTCTTTCTTCTTCAACTCGACGTTGCCGTTCTGCTTCAGCCCGTCGCTGTTGTTCACGATTTCGCTCCTCCTCAACGTGACGTTGTTGTTCCTGCTGAAGTTCTAACTCACGCCGTTGTTTCTCCGCTTCCACAGCCTGTTGCCGTGCCCGCTGCATATCTAAGTCAAGCTGTTTCTTTTCTGCTGCGGCCCGTTGTCGAACTTGTTCAACTTCTGACGCTAACCGTTGTTTCTCCACCTCCGCCCGTTGTCGAGCTTGTTCAACTTCCACTTCATGCTGTCGATTTTCCTCAGTCCATTGCCGTTCACGACTCTTATCCACTGACTGCTGTTTCGTTCCTTGCCACCACCGTCGAAACCACGTTCCTGAATTAGTCGACGATGCTGGTTCTTCCCCTAGTTTTTGAGGAGACACATTATCAGCAACCAAATCAGTCGGTAACAAACTCACCAATTCACTGATTAACTTTCCCACGTCAGGTCGCTTCTCTGGTTGCCGTTTCAAACAATTCGTCAACAACCGCCGCAACTCTGGCACTTCGGGCAATTCCTCTGGGTCAAACGGACGTGGTAATTCATTCGTCAACAACCGATACACCGTCGCCCCCCAAGCAAACACGTCACTCTTTTCACTCACCGCCTCCCCACTCACTCCCAATTGTTCTGGTGGCGCATAATCAAAAGTCCCCATCACCTGCCGCCCCCATTGCGTCAAAGCGGTCCGTGTATGCCGAGTTGCCGCTTGTTGCAACCAGGCCGGGGCCGCTTGCGTCAAGCCAAAGTCAATCAACTTCACCGCTATCTGCTTACCCTCGCCCTCCCTCTCCCCCACTCGTTTCAACAACACATTCGCGGGCTTCAAATCCAAATGCAAAATCCGCTTACTATGTGCCAACTGTAACGCTCGCGCCATCTGCAAACCTACGGACAGGCCCTCAACCACCGCTAACGGGCCATACTTGGCCAACCACTTCTCCCCATCAATCGCCTCCTCCACATACTCAGTCACAAAATACGCCCGAACTTTCTTCACACTATCCGCAAACCCCAAATCCAAGGGACGTGGCACATACTCCCCCGCGATTTCAATCATCGCAAAAGCTTCCTTAAACACCTTCTCCAACGGCCCCGCCCGTACTTCCCATAAACACTTCGCCACCACCCGCTGCTTCGTCAATCGATGCCGACATAACAACGCACACCCCATCCCGCCCGCACCTAAAATCGCTTCAATCGGATACTTCTCCACCTCATGCAACGCATACCGCGACGGGTCCAGGGCAATCGCTTGTTGTAAATAAGGCAAGGCCGACTCAAACTTATAAGCACGCAGTTGCACTTGAAACAAATTAAACGCTGCCAACGCCCGGTCTTCCGTCGTCTCCGCCTTTTCCAACGCCTGCAATAACAACTTCTCCGCTTCCCCCAAATTGCCCGTAGAAGACAATAAAGTTGCCCCACCTAACATCAACTTCGTATATTCCGGATGCTGACTGGATAACCGTTTCCACTGCCCCACCGCTTGCTGAATAAGACGCTCACTCTCACTGGTATGCACCGTAAATTCATCCCGCGGTTGAATCTGCTCGGCTAAATTTAACTGCCGTTGCCACTCCGTCTGCTCCCGCCGCAGTTTGCGCACATCTTCCCATAAACCCCGTTGTTGCAAAAACTGCAACGTCGCCGCCACCCGTGGCTCCTGTCGCAACCGCTCATGGAAGAAGAATAAAATGCCCCGTCCCAACAACTCCTCGGCACTGAGAAACGCCCGTACCGCTTCGGTCAAATGCGGCTTACCACAATCCAAACTCTGTAATTGCGTTAAGACCAATTGCGTGATAGACAACCGCTCGTCATCATTGACCAAGACGGCTAATTCTTTCTCAGAAAGACGCTGCGCATCCCCTTGAAATAAGGACTCTTTACACGCTATCAAGGCTTGACAACCTTGGATAAGCGTTGAAGTATCTTCATAAGAATGACGGATTAGTAATTGTTTAACCTCCTCGGCAAATTCTTCGGTAATGCGAGAAGACAACCGCGATTTTTTGCCCAAGCCAATACCAATCGCATTCAGGGCATCCTCATAACTATTTTGATAAGCCTGAGCGATTTCGTGAGTAGTGAGGGTAAAATGTTCCTCTAAATTTTTCAGGGCTTCCCGCGCATTGTCAGGATTGACCCATTTAACCACTTTGATAAGGGCGGTTATACCTTTTTGCATGAATTTAGGTAACATAGTTTTAACTGTAATGATGATTGAATAACATAGTATAAGTAATAACGATGTTGGAGTACGGAATTTATTCCGTTTTCCAACGACTACCTTGTACCTGACCAACTTTTTCTGTTAATATACTCCATCTTTAATTCAATGACAACTTGGCTATGAACATTACT
>DZAL01000167.1 GCA_022729575.1 Thiomargarita sp. | reverse complement strand
TCCTCATCCTGAATAACGAATCCTGGAGGAAATGATGGCAAGTATCTCCGCACTAAAATACGAGCAAGATTTTCAGGGCTGGATTAATCAGCATATTGCCTGGCTAAAGACCGGCCAATTTCATGAACTCGATGTGGAACATTTGATTGAAGAATTAGAAGATATGGGCCAAAGTAACATAAGAGAATTAGAAAATCGCTTAGTAATTTTAATTGCTCATTTGCTTAAATGGCAATTTCAAACCGCTCAACAAAGTGGTAGTTGGCGTGGTTCAATCATTGAACAACGGGTTCAAATCTTACGCTTGTTAAGAAAGATACCTAGTTTAAAACGTGAATTACCGAATGCCGTAAGCGATGCCCATCCTGATGCGCTAAACTTGGCCATCAAGGAAACCAAGTTGTCTGCAAGCACTTTTCCAAAAGAGTGTCCTTATTCTATCGAACAATTGTTAGATGAGGATTTCTATCCCCTTTCTGAATAGTCGTTTAAGTACTGAAGTATAAATTTTCTCGTATTTTCTTTCACCCCTCTCCCTCTGGGAGAGGGGCCGGGGGTGAGGGAAAATACCGCCGAATTTCTGCTTCAGTACTTATTAAGCAGGACCAACTGATGAACACGTTACCACTAGAATATGAACGAGATTTTCCGGGCTGGATTAATCAGCATATTGCTTGGTTGAAAGCCGGCCAATTCCATCAACTTGATATTGACCATCTGATTGAGGAGCTAGAAGGCATGGCGACTCGGGACCGGAATGAATTAGTCAGCCACTTGAAAAGTTTAATAGCGCATTTGTTGGAGTGGCAATTTCAACTGAAGCAATTAAGCGAACGTTGGGAAGAATTTAAAGGCAGTAGTTGGCGAACTTCTATTGTCGAACAGCGCTCTGAAATTCAAGACCAACTGGAAAACCATCCCAGTTTGAAAAGTCACTTGACTGAGGCTATGACCAAGGCTTATCCTAAAGCCGTGACGTTAGCCGTGGATGAAACGGGCTTACCAAAGAAAACTTTTCCGTTAGTTTACCCTTATTCACTTGAACAATTGTTGGATAAAACTTTTTATCCTGGAGGAAATGATGGCAAGTATCTCCGCACTAGAATATGAACGAGATTTTTATGGTTGGATTCATCATAATATCGCTTTACTTAAACGAGGCCAATGGGCTGACATTGAGGTTGACATTTTAATTGACGAGCTAGAAAGTATGGCCAAACGGGATAAATACGAATTGGTTAATCACTTGGTGATTTTAATTGCACATTTGCTCAAGTGGCAATTTCAATTTAACCAATTAAATGAACTCTATCAGAATTTCCGTGGTGGCAGTTGGCGGGCCACTATCGCCGAGCAACGCCAACAAATAGCCAGACAATTAAAATTGAGTCCGAGTTTAAAATCGGCTCTATTACCGGCTATTGAAGAAGCATATAGTGATGCTGTTGATCTAGCAGTAAAAGAAACTGGGTTACTGACTAAGGCTTTTCCAAAAGAGTGTCCTTATTCGATCGAACAATTGTTGGATGAGGATTTCTATCCCGATTCTAAATAGTCGCCTCTTAAGCAGGAGAAAATTTAATGAATACGTTATCACTAAAATACGAGCAAGATTTTCAGGGCTGGATTAATCAGCATATTGCCTGGCTAAAGACCGGCCAATTTCATGAACTCGATGTGGAACATTTGATTGAAGAATTAGAAGATATGGGCCAAAGTAACATAAGAGAATTAGAAAATCGCTTAGTGATTTTAATTGCTCATTTACTTAAATGGCAATTTCAAGCCGCTCAACAAAGTGGTAGTTGGCGTAGTTCAATCATTGAGCAACGGGTTCAAATCTTACGCTTGTTGAGAAAGATACCTAGTTTAAAACGTGAATTACCGAATGCCGTAAGCGAGGCTTATGCGGATGCTCTGTCTCTGGCTCTTGAGGAAACGGGCTTACCAGAGAAAACTTTTCCGTTAGTTTGCCCTTATTCACTTGAACAATTGTTGGATAAAACTTTTTATCCTCATCCTGAATAATGGAGAAAATGGTAGTGGGCGTGTGTCTCACCGGAGGGAAAAACCCTCGCCTACTATACCAAAACACGATGTCGTACACTGGATGGATTAATGGAAATTGTAATATGATCATTGACAATAATTTAGAAGGCACCCAACACCAATTTGGTTACGAATGGGATTTATACAGAGAAATTTTGCCCTTACATAAGGAGCAATTTTGCCGCTGGATGGCACCGATCACTTTATCCTTTTTTACAGATAAAACGTTTATGGATGCCGGTTGCGGCATGGGTAGAAATAGTTATTGGCCTTTATTAGAAGGTGCCAAATCGGCTTATGCCTTTGATTATGATGAACGCACGGTAGCCGTCGCTAAACAGAATTTAAAAACATTCTCTAACTGCACCGTTGCCTTGCAATCTCTTTATGAGATAGAATTTAAAAATGAATTTGACATCGTATTTTGTATTGGCGTGTTGCATCATCTGGTTAAACCACGTCAGGCTATAGAAAATCTAGTGAGCGCAGTTAAACCAGGGGGAACCGTTATTTTTTGGGTCTATGCTTACGAAGGCAATGAACGTTATTTGAAATGGGTAAATCCTATTAGGCAAGCCGTGACCTCTCGTTTGCCGTTGCCGGTCACTAGAGGGATTGCCAAATTACTCACGGCTATCTTGAAGATTTGGCTATGGTTTCCACAAAAGAAACCGTACATGCAGTTATTACAAAAAATGTCATTTCGACATATCGAGGCCATTGTCTTTGACCAGTTGCTACCAACGATTGCCAATTATTGGACCAAGGAAGAGGTTTTGGAACTGCTTGCCGAGTTACCACTGCAAAATTTACAAATACAACATACGAATGGTATGTCTTGGACGATAGTGGCGGAAAAGGTATAATTTCCGATGACTATCAAATGAAACGCACGGTTAACTCAACCACCCCCAACCCCTCCTTGTTAAGGAGGGGAGTAGCTTCACTGAAATCGCAGGGGATATTCCCCGCCTTAGCAAGGAGGGGCTAGGGGTGGTTGAGTTAACCAGGCGTAAAGTAAGTTATTAATTACGAATCCACCTGTTGGAAGTGGCGCGAGTGGTGTAATCTGGCGCGTGAATTAGTAATGGCATCATTCAGAACCAAAGAACAAATACATGTACATTTCAATCGAATTACCTGATACTCCATTGTTATTACAACATCAATCCACTTATTATCAACGGCTTTTATGTTTTTCTTTGTATCATCTTCAACAAATTTCAGAGAAAGAGGTATGTGAGATGCTACATTTAACGCGACGAGAATTTGCTGATTGGTTACCAAAATATGGCTTTTCGGCCATGCCGGAGGATGCTGAAACTATTACGATTGAGTGTCAAAAATGAATCTTCTGGTTGCTAGTGACACGGGGCCGCTCATCTCTTTAGAAAAATTGGTAGTCCCTACCAACTAATGGAAGTATTAAAATCCAGATGCTAACTTTCCTAAACCTTACCCGTTTGAGGTTTCCTAAACCTCACAGGTTCAGGAAACTTCGGCGATTCTAAGTTTCCTAAACCTCAAAGGTTTAGGAAACTTTGACCTTTGATAACTCCTTGAAGGTTAACACCTCCATTGGTTTGGAGGAACTACCGAAAAATTAGAGCATGGTTATTGGCTGATGCGACAGTTATATACCAAGTTATTAGTCCCACCGGCCGTGCTACAAGAATTAATGATAGGAACTGACTAGACTGTTTCTGAGATTAGCCGGTAGAATTGGACGTGCTTTACATCAAAGTTTGCTTGAAGTTTTATGAGTAAGAATAAGGTATAATTTCCAATGAAAATCAATCCATCCTTTCTTGACATGATGCAGTGCCCACTTGAGCCTGGTCCCCTCCACCAGGAGGGAGAATACTTGGTTTCTGAACGGGGGCGAAAATATAGAATTAACTCAGCAGGAATTCCTCTGTTTGCCGAAGAATTTTGCTCCTCTGCGGCACGAGAACAACAACAGCACTATGATCGTATCGCTAAAAAATATTTAGACAATTTGAATTATCCTCATACCCAAGAATATTTATCTTATTTGGATAATTCGTTTCTGGAACTGATGGTGGAGGCTAATCTGGAACGAGTGGCCGAAATTTGCTGTGGGAGTGGCGAAGCGTTTCAATTACTGGGAAATCGAGTTAAACAGGGGATTGGCATTGATATTTCTACCGCCATGTTAGAAGGTGCCATCCAGAAACACGCTGATAAAAATATCTTGTTTTTACAAGCTGATGCCACGATGTTACCTCTGCAAAATGAACAATTTGACAGCGTTTTTATGCTGGGAGGGATTCATCATGTGAACGACCGACAACAACTGTTTCAGGAAATTTTTCGAATTCTAAAAACCGGCGGTAAATTTTATTATCGGGAGCCCGTCAGTGATTTTGTTCTATGGCGTTGGTTACGAGCCATTATCTATAAAGTTTCTTCGTCTCTGGACGAGAATACCGAACGACCTCTGCTTTACGCGGAAACGGTCCCCGTACTAGAAAAAATTGGTTTTCAGCACCGAGTTTGGAAAACCTATGGATTTTTAGGATATTGCCTATTGATGAATAGTGATGTCCTCGTCGTCAACCGATTGTTCCGGTATTTCCCCGGTATTCGTCCCTTCACCAGAGGCATGACTAAATTGGATGATTGGACGGTAAAGATGCCAGGATTGAAGGGGAGTGGTTTAATAGTGATGGGAGTGGCGGAGAAAGTACAATTACCTACAAATTAACCATTGAGGTAAGTACTGAAGCATAAATTCGGCGGTATTTTCCCTCACCCCCGGCCCCTCTCCCAGAGGGCGAGGGGCGAAAGAACATACCAGAAAATTTCTGCTTCAGTACTTATCTATTTAAAACCAAGGAACTTATTTTATGGAAACTTCTGCTTATGCCATAGAATCTCAAGTTGAGGTCTCTCACTGGTGGTTCGTCGGAAGACGTAAACTGTTAGCAAAAATCATTTCCAAACTAGACCTCTCAATGGATACTCGAGTGTTGGACATCGGTACGGGTACAGGTACTAATCTTCGCCTGTTAAAAGAGTTAGGGTTTGAAAATGTAATGGGTGTTGATAACAGCGAAGAATCTGTTCATTTTTGTGCTCAAAAGGGCCTGGGGATAGTACAAAAAGGGGACATTTGTAATCTGCCTTTTGAGGATAACTCTGCTGGATTGATTTTAGCCACCGACGTTATTGAACATATTGATAATGATTTATTGGCGTTATCGGAATTGAAAAGAATACTTTCTCCCAATGGATGGTTAATTCTTACCGTGCCCGCATTTCAATCCCTTTGGGGGTTGCAAGACCAGGTAGGTCATCATAAAAGACGATATAGGTTGCGACAATTACAACAACTGTTACAGGAAGTTGATTTAGATTGTGAAGAATCTTTCTATTTCAATTATCTGTTGTTTATACCTATCTGGTTAGCTCGCCAGTTGATAAGTTTTTTTAGAGTACCTTTAGATAGTGAAAGCCAACTGAATACACCTTTGCTAAATTACCTGCTGACCAGTATTTTTACCATAGATATTACGACCGCACGTTTCGTCAAACCACCGTTTGGAGTGTCTATCTTAGTGGTAGCGAGAAAGGGTTTTGCTATGAATTGAATTAATGAATGATGCTTATTTTTTGTCACTGACTTCGCTTAATAGTGATTATACTTCACTAAATCCACAGAGGTTTAACCTTAACCACGTCAATTTGGTTAGAGAGGGGATTGGGACAAAAAGATTTTGCTCTTATTGAGTACTGAAGTATGAATTTTCTAGTATAATCAGGTGTCTTTAGGAACGAGAACTGGACTCCATCCCTCGTTCCTAAAGACACCTGATTATATCCCAAAAGTTTTATGCTTTAGAATTCACTATGCTTTAGAACTTACAAAGATAATATTCTTCGATGATTAAATTATTTAGTTTTTCTTTCTCTCCAGCGGGGGGAGATAGTATTTTCAATGAGTTACCAAGTAACTAGAACATAGAGTAATCACTTCGTCGCACCCATATCTAAAATTTAAGTTTGGAAATTATGTCAAAACTGTTTAAAGAAACTGGATTGTATATTATCTCATTTCTTCTTTGTTCAGCCATTTTGTTCAATATTTTTGAAGGCTACAAAATAGATTTGTCAGTGCCATTGTATTACAGTGGTGGAGATGATTTTTATTGGCTTGCTACGTTTAAAGGTCAGTTGGAAAATGGTTGGTTAACTCAGAGCAATCCATTATTAGGAGCACCTACCGTAGCAGATTGGTCTGATTTTTACAATCCTACTACGGCTTTTCCCGTACTCGTCTTAAAGTTTATAAATTGTTTTACCTGTGATTATCTCACTTCTGTAAATGTTTATTTCTTGCTTTCGTTCATTTTATCTACCTTTACTTCTATATTTGTCTTTAGATGGTGCGGCCTTGACCGTTCTTCAGCATTGGCCGGGAGTTTGTTATTTTCTTTCTTACTCTACAAATTTGCGAGAAATACAGGTCATATTACTCTTTCTACGGCCTTGTTCATCATACCATTATGCGTATTGGTTATGGTATGGCTTTCGGAACGGGAAGGATTGTTTTTTTATCGTTACCAGCAACGACAAACACCAAAATCTTTCTTTACTAAATCGTTGGTGTCCTTATTAGTGTGTATCATGCTTCCGATGATGGAAGTCTACTATGCCTTTTTTGCGTGTTACCTTTTTGTAGTGACTGGAATATATGCCTCTTTATATAAACGTTCTTTTTATCCATTACTGGCCAGTGGTATCCTTGTTATTGCAGTAGTCATGACATTGCTTATGTTACTTTTGCCAAACATCATGTATATAATTGAGCATGGCATAAATCCACAACATCGAAGCCATCTTTTTTGGGAAGCAGAATTATATGGTTTGAAAATAAGTCACCTCCTCTTGCCCTCCGGCCATCATCGGATACCGTTACTTGCAGATATTGCTACTCAATACAATAGTCAGGCACCATTAACTACAGAAAATCAATCAGCTTCTTTGGGAGTAATAGCCAGTATTGGTTTTCTATTTTTATTGTTTAATTTGTTGTTTAACAGAAAAACGCAATCTTTGGTTAATAACAAGCAGTTAGTAGAACTACTATCCGTCTTAAATTTCAGTGCCGTCCTGTTAGGAACAATAGGTGGTTTTGGTGTGTTGTTTAATTTTTTCATCAGTTCAGATATAAGAGCCTATAACAGAATTGTAGTTTTTATAGCTTTTTTTTCATTATTGGCTTCTTTTATCCTGTTCAGTCACGTTATAAAATCCCTTGTTCTAAAACATTACCGGGGACGAATCGGTAAAATTATTATGCTGATAATCCTCACATTGGGAATATTAGATCAAACTCCTAGAAGTTCTAGTGGTCTCCTTCCTAATCATGTTCTTAACCAAAAAATGTTCTTAAGTGACAAAGCTTTTATAAAGGAAATTGAACAAAATTCCTCAACGGGTGCTATGATTTATCAACTTCCCTACATGAGATTTCCTGAGGCACCACCGGTAAATTCATTGCCAGGTTATGGATTATTGCTGGGTTATCTACATTCAAATACACTTCGTTGGAGTTTTGGAAATTTCAGAGGTCGACCAGGCGATTCCCAACAGCAAAATTTAAGTGGGCTTCCATTATCACAACAGATAGCAGAAATTTCTCTACTTGGTTTCAATGGTATTTATATAGACCGTTTTGGTTATGCCGACAACGGTGCCGATATAGTTGCAAAAATAGCAGCTCTTTTGGAAGAAACTCCCATTGAGAGTGATAACAAGCGATTAGTGTTTTTTACTCTGAAAAAATATAATCATCGGGTAATGCTTATGAAGTGGAAATAATCGACTATCACTGAGGTACAACTATGAGTAAACACACCCAATTGCTTGATCCAATTCCGCCTGGTGAAATCTTACGGGAGGAGTTTATGCGCCCACTCGAACTGACGATTAGCCGTTTAGCACGAGACCTTGATGTGCCCGTAAGAACTCTCAGTGCTATCCTTCACGTTAAGCGTCCTATCACCGCCGACCTCGCTTTAAGACTAGGCAAATATTTTGGCGTGTCGCCTGACATCTGGCTGGGTTTGCAAATGGACTATGATTTGCGATTGGCGCAACGCACGGACTGGCCCAAGGTGGAGAAACGGGTACAAGTTTACAGTGAGGCAATGGCTACATAGACTGAGAACATGGATGGCCTACAAATAGGATAAGGATTAACAAAAAATAGCTGTAAACAATCTCTTGACATTGTTCTCTACGGTAGGTTACGATAGGTAGCGAGTGTGGGTGGACTAGACAAAGATAGAATGGATTAAGTGATGGCGTGGTGTCCACCCCTTTTTGCGGCGGTGGATACGCTATTGCCTAATTCACCCTACATGATTACATGACATTGGCGGTTTTTTTCTTAACTCACCTTACGCACCACCACCCCTAGCCCCTCCTTGCTAAGGCGGGGAATATCCCCTGCGAGTTAGGTGGTGCTTACTCCCCTCCTTACCAAGGAGGGGTTGGGGGTGGTCATGCGTAAGGTGAGTTCTTAACTCAATAGCATCACTACCATCAATTTAAATATTCTTTATCCACTTTATGAACATTCAGGAAACGATTACACCACAATTCCTTTTGGAACTTGCGCAGGCTTGTTCGACCACCGAAATTAATTGGTTAGTCAATCAGTTGACCAAGTTGAGAGACCAAAAAACCGTGCCCCAATCTCTGACTTTGGAGGCGGCCATTGCAGGTTTTTTAGCGGACCAATATAGTTTGGGCAAAGCCGCGGAATTGGCTGGCGTGACTCGCTGGGAACTTCAAGAAGAATTAGCCAATCGGCAAATGACTATAGAAATTTATACCAATAAAACGGTGGCCCAAATGGAAGCGTTGGAGGACACCTTAGAACGTCAAGGACTGCTATGTGCATTGTAAGTGATACTAATGTTCTCAGTTCCTTGGCAGCCGCGGAGGCTTTGTCACTGTTGTTCCGCTTGTTTCCAAATACTGCGCTGGTTATTCCACCAGCGGTTTATCACGAATTGCAAGTGGGGTTAGCCAGGGGTAAAACGCAGTTAGAAAAAGTCCTGGCGGAGATAACAAATAACCAAATTCAGGTACTTAGTTTATCCATTTTGGAACAACAACAGGTGGAGAGTTTTCCACCTCAATTGAATCGGGGAGAGTGTGAAGCGATTATATTAGCGAAAACTCGTCAGGTGCCTTTATTGAGTAATGACAAACAGGCCATTCGTTATTGCGAATCACAGGGGATGACTTTGATAGATTTACCGACTTTACTGCGTTTATTTTGGAAACGCCAGGTTTGTTCCAAAGTCGAGGTAATGCAGTTACTCGAACGAATGAGGCAGGTCGAGAATTTGATGGTCAAGTCGTCGGTGTGGGCGCGAATTTTTGGGTAGTATCTCGCGATCAACCTTTATACTGAATAGTGATTATACTTCACTAAATCCACTGACGGTTAACCCCAATATGGGACCACGCGAGTTGGCATTTTACCGCATCACTTTCATGTTGATGAACTATGCCATTGGTTATTTACGCTATCCGTCGAGGATTTGGCGTACCTTCAGAAATATATTTTTTGATAAAGGCTTTGCGGCTACTGTATTTGAACATCGTCTGAAAGATATGTTCAAGAGAAAGAAACGAGCATAACTTACGAAAGGTGATTTATGTTAATAGATGGAATACTAACGCTGACATTTCGCCACTCCCATAAATAAGGAGAAATCATGGAAAAATTAACCTTGTTAGAACTCTCCAAAGCCACTTTGAAACGCTTGGTCAACCTTGAAGAACGAGACCTGGCTACCTTAGAATGGTTACAGGTGGATTCCATATCTCTGACCGCAGAGGAACAACAACAAGTACAGTTTGTTCAATCACGACTGCACCGCTATCGTGCGCATCTGATGAATGAAGCCACATTATGGGCCAGAGTCATTTATCCCTTGTTAGGGTTAGCCGAACAAGGAAATATTCAAGCCTGGGCCGGTGTGCCTCTGCAAGCACAGTATGTTCACTTTGAAATAGAAGGCATTGCCGATGGTGTTTTAGGAAAAGCCGCAATGGATGGCATTGAAAGTCCCTATTTAGTAGTGGTAGAAACCAAACGTGGGGTAGAAAATCAAAATCCGCTGTTTCAACTCTACGGGCAAATCTTAGCGGCTGCACATATCAATTGGGAAAACAATGGTAAGTCGCCCCAAGAGATGTTTGGTTGCTACACGATTGCCGACAGTTGGACCTTTGTACGTGCGGAAATCGACGGGTTCGACTCTGACAAGCCCACGTTGCAAATTGAAGCTTCCAGAGAATATTCCGAACCCTCTGAGGCACCCACCATTTTGAAGATACTTAAAGGCATTGTAGCCAGACATCTTCATCAAACACGTTCCGGTGAGTAAAATGGTAGTAGTATTGCAGACCCAGGAGTCCAAAGCGTAGCTTTGCCAGGTAACGGACAAAGCTGTGCTACGTCTTTGCTGAATTGGCTATTAACAGGTATTTTTATGATAGACGTTACCACTGCACGTTTCTTCAAACCACCGTTTGGGATTAAATTATGATAAGTTTACAACTTAATCCGATTTTTCAGGAAGTGCTTGAACCATTTAGGCAGTAATGCGGCTAATTTCTTCTTAGTGGCCAGTTTATATCATGCCCAAGCAGTTAATTTTGCCAGCGCCGCAGAATTGGCGGGGTTATCCTGGCCAGATTTTTTTACCAAGGTTACAAGAACACTTTCAATTTGGCTATATCATTGCGGATAAAGTAGTTTCAGAGGATTTAGAAACCGTTGTCAAGTTTGATAGGAAGAGAAAATGATATGAATATGAATTTCAGTCTCAACGATACTACTCCAGAAATAGAGAAGATTTTGATAGCCGGTTATCGTCAGATGACTCCTCAACAAAAATTACAACGAGTCACCGAACTAACGCAAGCCATACAACAACTGGCATTAGCCCGGATCCGAAAACAATATGGAGAAATTTCGGAACGTGAGCAACGCTTACGGTTAGCCGCGTTATGGTTAGACCGAAACACGATGATTCGCGTATTTCAGTGGGATCCAGAACCAGAAGGTTATTAAATGTTATGTACCAGAAAAATCTGATCAAGAAATTCTTGGCGAAATTTTAAGTGAAAAATATGCGTGATCGTGTGTATTCATCCGTGAAATAAAGCGTCTTGGTTGGTGGAAAAAACTCCAAGCCAAGCAACTATGGTCGCGTTTTTTCAACTAAGCCACGATAGTCAAAACAAGGAGATAACTCATGAAAGTTGCTGCGCTACTAGATGGCAATCAAATTCAGTGGTTAAATACCCCATTACAGATAAAATCACCCATTCAGGTAATTTTGGAACTTCCTGACGAAGCGATAATTGAACCTATCCACCAAAAAATGGTATCTCCTTCCGAAAGATTACTCAAGATTTTGGGAGAAAGTTTTAAAGGTGTCACTATTGACCAAGATGATTATTAACCTCGTTACCACGCTCCGCGTAGTAATGCCGTGAGGACGCTCCGCGTCACTAAACTTCGACCATATCCGGGTGCAAGTGTCGCCGCGGTCTCGTTAAACGAAATAAAACAGGAGATTTGCTAACATGCCATTCAGTTCTTATAAAAGTCTGGGAAACGTCCTAAAAAAGTTTCAACTTTGTTATCAAGAGCAGGATTATGTCGTGCCGGCCGAAGTCACACCCAGTGAGTATTTACAAACCGAGTTGAAATTTGTTTTAGAGGAGTTAGTCACGAATAATTCTGAAGCTGCGGTGTGTGAAAATCTGATTTACCCGATTTTAAAAGACTTGTGGAAACCACACCGTGACAAACTCATGTTGTGGAGTCATGAACCTTTGCAATATGATGATGATTTATCAGGTACACCAGATTATATGATTACCAAACGGTCACCGTTGGGAAAAATCGTTTGCGACCAACCCTATCTGCTGGTCGTAGAAGCTAAGAAAGACAATTTCCAAGAGGGTTGGGGGCAATGTCTGGTGGAATTAATAGCAGCTCAGAAATTGAATCAACCTGATGAACCTACCGTGTATGGGGTGGTGTCTAATGGTGATAAGTGGGAATTTGGACAATTGACGGCTAACCAGTTTACCAAAAACCGAACTTCTTACACACTACAGGCACTAACCACTTTATATGGGGCTTTAGAAAACGTGCTGGTACAATGTGAGAAGAATATCAAGTAAAATATCTAATCGTTTATTTCTAAATTCGTTGTACTCGTGGTGACAAATTGCCTCATACCATTACCGTTGCAACACTACCGCAATATATTTTTCTGGTCCACCACGTTTATGGGAGTCGTGAATGACGACATGAATTGAAAATGTTTTAGAAAAATGTTTTAGAAATTGGTCAAACCAGGGAGAACCTCTAATGAACACGTTATCACTCACCTATGAACAAGATTTTCCAAGCTGGATTAATCAGCATATTGCCTTGTTGAAAACTAGCCGGTTTCAGGAACTGGATATTGACCATCTGATTGAGGAATTGGAAGGAATGGCGAATCGCGATAAGAATGAATTAGTCAGCCACTTGAAAATTTTAATTGCCCATTTGTTGAAATGGCAATTTCAACTGAAGCAGTTAAGCGAACGTTGGGAAGAATTTAAGGGGAGTAGTTGGCGGTCTTCAATTATTGAACAACGGTCTGAAATTCATGACCAACTGGAAGATAATCCCAGTTTGAAAAGACTGTTGACAGAGGCGGTGGCTAAGGCTTATCCGAAAGCGGTTACGTTGGCCATAAAGGAAACGGGTTTGGCAGCGAAAACGTTTCCGAAGGAATGTCCTTATTCGGTGGAACAGTTGTTAGAGGATGATTTTTATCCGCCTCCTCAATAAGCCCTGTAGGATGAACAAATGTCCTTTTGTTTACCCACCATTCACGCCATCACGCTATTTTGGTGGGCAACTATAGTTGCACTGGCACAAAAAACTAGATATTGAGGGAGATTATAGATGTTAAACAAAGCCTATTACGAAGAACGTATTCTCAATGAAGTTAGATTATTGCCCGAGGTGGCGCTTCCTAGAGTGGTAGAATGGTTGTCTTGGTTTCGACAAGACTTTATCTTCTCTGAAGCGAATCAAATAGGCATCGAGACAGACCTGAAAACTAAACCACCAGAAACTCAGCAAACCTTTTCTACCCACAGAACCATTAATGTTGAAGAAATCTTACAAATCGGGCGTGACTGTGCGGCATTGTCTGATGTTGATACACGCACACCAGACGAAATTCTCGGTTACGATAAAAGCCCGATAGGGTTATGGGATAACAACTATGGTGCTTGATAGTTCAGTATTAGTATCTATCTTGTTGAACGAACCAGAGGCGGCGCGTTATGTGTCTGCTATAGAAAATGCCGATAAGTTGTTCATTAGTGCTGTCAATTTATTTGAGATAGCCATGGTGATTGAGGGTAGAAAGGGCAAGCGTGGGGAACAACAGTTTTATCAGTTGATGACTAAACTAGCGCCAGACATTATTCCCTTTGATGCTTCACAAGCACAACTGGCGTATCTTGCTTGGCAACGCTATGGAAAAGGTAATCATCCCGCGAAATTGAATTTTGGAGATTGTTGTGCGTATGCGTTGGCCAAACATCTTGAACAACCGTTGCTTTATAAAGGCCAAGATTTTTCACAAACAGATATCAGTAGTGTGATTACTTGAAAAATAACCCCGTAGGGTGGATAAATGTCCTTTTGTTTGCCCACCTGACACGGGCATAACTCGGTTATGCACAGGTATTTACTGTGGTCAACCAAATCCTGGTGTTCGGGATTTTCAAGAATTACGAGGAACTCATGAAAGTTGTTGCGTTATTAGCGGACAATCAAATTCGGTGGTTAAGCGCCCCATTGCAAATAAAATCGCCGGTTCAAGTGACTTTGGAAATACCTGACGAGGCCATCATCAAACCTGTCCACCAAGAGGTAGTTTCACCTTCTGAACGGTTGGCCCGGATTTTGGGGGAAAATTTTAAAAGTAACACGGAAGTGGCTGAATTTCTATGTTTAACCGAGGCTTTATTTGGAGAAGGATATTATTATGTTCCAGAAAAATCAGACCAAGAAATTCTTGGTGATATTTTGAGTGAAAAATATGCGTGACCGTGTGCTACTAGATTCTAACCTGATACTTGATTATTTACTTGGACGCCAACAAGTAAATCCCTTTTGGGAGGCATTGCCACTTTACCTGATACAACACCAAATACCTTTTTGCCTGGCTGCGCATCAAATAGCAAGCATTGAATATGTGTTTATTCGGGAAGCCAAACGCCTGGGTCTGTGGGAAAAGCCCCAAGCCAAGCAATTATGGTTGTGCTTTTTTAACAAGGCCACAATACTTAAAACGCCTGCCAAATTTGACCGAGAACATCCGCTGGCTAAACGTGATATTGAAGATTATCAAATACATCTTGCTGCTGAATCGGCAGAAGGTCTGATTATCACGAGAGACCTTGAATTTGCAAGGCTTTCCGGGCGGTGCTTAACCCCAGAGGCTTTCCTATTTGCAACAAAGACAAAAACAAGCACCTCAGTTCCCTTTTACGACCTCAAAACTTCGCATTTTGAGTTTCATTCTGAACTTGAAGTGACATTCGATCGTACCTTAAATTCTGGGTGGTTTATTCTAGGCAATGAAGTCTCTCAATTTGAACAAGAGTTTGCGGAATATTGTGAAAGTCAATATTGTATCGGTGTAGGCAACGGATTAGAAGCACTCGCGTTGATATTACGAGGTTATGGTATCGGCGCGGGGGATGAGGTTATTGTCCCCACCCACACTTTCATTGCCACCTGGTTAGCCGTTTCACAAGTAGGTGCCACGCCAGTACCCGTTGAACCCGATGAACACACTTATAATCTCAATCCGGCACTGATTGAATCCGCCATCACACCGAAAACTAAAGCTATCATGGTGGTGCATTTGTATGGCCAACCTGCGGATCTGGATGCTATTAATGCCGTTGCCAAAAAATATCATCTCAAAGTGATAGAAGATGCGGCCCAGGCCCATGGAGCCAGGTATAAAAGTCGGCGGGTGGGAAGTTTAGGAGATGCCGCAGGCTTTAGTTTTTATCCGGCCAAGAATCTTGGTGCCTTTGGGGATGGCGGGGCAATCGTTACGAATGATTCAAAATTAGCTAACACTGTTAAATTGTTACGCAATTATGGTTCTCAAGTGAAATATAGTAATATCCGCTTATACATGTATGATTAAAATAATATTTGTAGTAGA
>DZAL01000317.1 GCA_022729575.1 Thiomargarita sp. | reverse complement strand
CCCCAACGCTCGCAAGCGACTCAATACCCGCGAGCCGACATTACCACACCCAATGATACCCACGGTTTTTTGTGGCAACTCAAAACCCTGACGCTCGGCGACGACCAGTAAAGCACTTATCACATACTCGGCAGCGGCGATGGCATTACAACCAGGCGCGTTGGCAAACCCAATTCCTTGTTGAGTAAGATATGCCAAATCGACATGGTCATAACCAATCGTAGCCGTCCCCACAAATCGTACTGCACTTCCCGCTAATAATTCTATATTAACCGCAGTGATTGAGCGTACCAACAAAATCTCCGCCTCCGCCAACGTCGCCCGAGTCAATTGTCGTCCCACCACGGTACGAACTTTGCCTACACTCGCAAAAGCGGTTTGTACATAAGGAATATTTTCATCCGCAATAATTAGCATGAATCACTCACCACTACTCCAAATTTTATTAACCAATTAGTGATTGCCATTAACTTAAATCGGCACTGCCACTTGTTGCAAAATCTCTTTCACCACACTCTCCTCAGTCACGCCACTAAAACGCGCTTGAGAATCGATTTTCATTCTATGCGCAATCACCGGTACCGCAATTTCTTGAATCTGCTCTGGCGTAACAAACGCCATTCCATCAAACCAAGCTAATGCCTGTGCCGCCTTCATCAAGGCCAACGAAGCACGAGGACTGGCCCCCATTTGCACCCCAGCAAATTTTCTGGTCGCTGCCACCACCGCCACCATATAATGCTTTAACTCCTCGCTAATACGCACCGCTTGCACCGCCTGTTTTAAAGCCTGAATCTCGTCACGAGTAGCACACACTTTAATCACGTTTTCCAACGCTGACGACTGCTGTTGTGAAGTTAAAATAGCGACTTCCTCTTCAGGCGTGACATAACCTAAACTAAAGCGCATCATAAACCGGTCCATTTGAGCTTCCGGTAAGGGGTAAGTGCCATGAAATTCCATGGGATTTTGCGTCGCAATCACAAAAAACCAATCGCCTAACGAATACTTAACTCCATCAATACTTACTTGTTTTTCTCCCATGGCTTCCAATAATGCTGACTGCGCTCGCGGCGAAGCCCGGTTAATCTCATCGGCTAATAAAATTTCAGTAAATACAGGCCCTTTATGAAAATGAAAAGATTGGTCACGTTGATCAAAAATCGACACTCCTAAAATATCCGAAGGTAACACATCTGGCGTAAATTGAATTCGCTGAAATTCTAACTGAAGAGACAGTGCCAACGCCTTCGCCAAAGTAGTTTTACCCGTGCCAGGCAGGTCTTCCAGCAAAACATGTCCACCACTCGCAAACGCGGCTAACAATTTCCTAATCGCTTGCGGTTGACCTTTTACCACTTGCTCCAAATTGGTAACTAAGCGATTATAAATCGTGAAAGGAGATATAAGAGTTGTTGTCATGGTCAAAATTTGCTACTGGTTACGCCACTCCACTAAATAATTTGAGTTGAGGGTCGGTTTAGAATTGGATTCCGCTTAAACTCCTGTCACCTGGAGGAAAGAAGTGATTTTAGTTCAGTATCCATCACTTTCGACTAACTAACGTAGGAAGCAGACATTCAGTGGATACGCTTCGTTTAATCCACCCTACCTTAAATGGCATTGGGGCAGGGGTGGTGTACATACTGTACTGATAATTATGAAAAACACTATAGTATTGCTAACCCTAGTGACCAGTGTAAAAAATTTAATTTAGGGATAGATTCATCTACTCATGGTGAACCAGATGCCAAATTTTGCCAACCCAAGACCGCTGTGACCAAGAGGGTTTTAAACCACGCTCCAGGAAGAACGAAGTATATTTTTTATCTTCTACCAAGATATGATTAGTCAACCACTTTCTCAAGAAAGTCAATAACTCCATACTGATAGTAGTTTTACCACTTTTAAACTTATTTTGAAGGTCAAACACTTGCTTAGTCAACTCTTGATGACAATGCTTATGGTCGTCATAAGCGGGGTAATCAAAAATTCGCATCAAACTCTCTTCCACGGAAAAATGGATAACGGTATATTGCACCAATTCGTTGAAAACTTGTTGCACTAAAGCCACATCGGCTTGATGAATAATACCTTGATACAGGCGATTCACCAATCCCACTAGCACTTTGTGTTGTTCATCAATTTCTTCAATACCAACGCTTAAATCTTTGGTCCATTCGACTAAATTTTTCATATAGTTGACTCCAAGTTAACTTATCACTCCTCCTCGCTCTGACTGTCACCGGCACCAATTCATTCTTTCGGTTTCGACCACAAGAGAGATATTAATTACCGGCACTGCTCGCCGTGGAGATAATCTTGTTTAGTATCAATTAGAAATTTAAAAATAGCTGATTGTGGGTTATACTCATGACCGTCATCAGGGGTGCTACTTTACCCTTAGAATATAACCTAATGCAGTGTTATTTCAGAAATGTCAAATTTTAAATGAAGTTATGAAAATTGGCAAGTGAATAATTTTTATTTACACCCCTAGATGGTGTTTATATTTAAAAAGCCAGTGATTTTTATATGTGATTGCCTTAATCTATACTTTTAAGATAAACTGCTTTAAATATCTGTTATCATCTTACCAACTCACCAACTCACCAGAGCCAAGAAGTATGCGCCAATTGAATTGGCCGGAAAAACTCCTTAACCAGGAGGGGCTGGGGGGTTGAGTTACCTAAGAAGATTAGAATTAACATCACCAAAAAATCCAACCAGTTTCAAACGAGTTAGAAATTGCGAAGATAATTGACCATCACCAGTAACACTTATGTACGACATTTTTTTCTACGAAGCCTTTGCGGAAGAAGACCAAGCAATTAAAACACATCTATCTCCAGCAATCCAGGCCGGGTTTACTTGGAAAACCATTCAAGAATTAGGTGAGTCTTCTCCTCCCGCCAAGTTTATTAGCACGAGGACTCAATCAATTTTCCCCTGGTGCTGGGCCTCACAGCTAACAGCTATTTTGACTAGAAGCACTGGCTATGACCATATTCACCGTTATTGGCAACATTCATCCATCACCGTGCCCGCAGGATACTTACCATTATATTGTCACCGTGCAGTAGCCGAACAAGCCATGTTATTATGGATGGCGTTGTTGCGAAAACTGCCGCAACAGATGCAACAATTTCAAATCTTTCATCGTGATGGCTTAACCGGTCAAGAAAGTGAAGGCAAAACTTTGTTAGTAGTGGGAGTGGGTCATATTGGTTATGAAATCATTAAACTAGGACAAGCTTTAGGCATGACCGTTACAGGAGTCGATCTGGTAGAAAAATATCCGGACGTGTTTTATCTAAAATTGGAAATCGCTTTAGCCCAAGCCGATATTATTGTTTGCGCCATGAATTTGACCACTGATAATGTTGGTTACTTTCATTACGAGTTATTCAAACAGGCTAAACCAGGCGTGATTTTTATTAATATTGCCAGAGGAGAATTATCCCCCATGGCAGATTTACATCGATTACTAGAAGAGCGATGGCTGGGAGGAGTGGGATTAGATGTTTATGAACAAGAAACCGAATTAGCCGTGACGTTACGTCAGCGAGAAATACCGCAAACTACAACCGCACTACTCACTATGGAATTGTCTAAATTTCCTAATGTCATCTTGACACCACATAACGCTTTCAATACCCAAGAGGCTTTAGCTCGAAAATCTCAACATACGGTATTACAAGTACATCAATTTTTGGAGAGAGGGAAGTTTTGGTGGACCGTACCTCATTCATATTACTAGGTTTCCGGTAGTCCCTACCAACTAATGGAGGTATTAAAATCCAGGTGCTAACTTTCCT
>DZAL01000166.1 GCA_022729575.1 Thiomargarita sp. | reverse complement strand
ACTTAAGTTTCCTAAGCCTGGAAGGCTTAGGAAACTTGACCTTTGATAACCCTTTGAATTTTAAGACCTCCATTGGCTTGGAGGGACTACAGGATTCGGTAGTCCCTACCAACCAATGGAGGTATTAAAAGACCGGGATAACACCATTTCGCGGGGGTATCCCTGCTTGACGAATTTAGAACACTTTAACCATGTTGGTAGTGAGAAAATTTGGCTGAGGACTTAGGACTGGCAGTCCTCAAAGGACTGCCAGTCCTGACCGCCGCAGAGGACTTAGGACTGGCAGTCCTCAAAGGACTGCCAGTCCTGACCGCCTCATCATCCACCGGTCATCACTACCACCAGTTTTGGCTTTCCTAAACCGTAAAGGTTTAGGAAATCTTAACCTTTGGTTGTTGATAACCCATTGAATGTTAACACCTCCATTGGTTTGGAGAGACTACCCGTGTACGGGAAGGTACAAAGATTTATGAATACTACTATACTACCTGCGACCTCACTACCGGTAGCTTCTATTTAGATTTGAAATTAGCAATGGTATCATAAATCGGTCCCAACACTGAAATCATCACCCAACCTAACAGTAAGCCTAACACCACGGTTAACGTCGGTTCCACTAGCACCTGAATTTTATCAATCGCATCTTTGACTTCACGATTGTAAAAATAACTGACATTCAACAAAGCCGTGTCTAACTCGCCGGTGCTCTCCCCCACTTTGACCATCCGTAATACCAACGGCGGAAATAAATGGACCCGTTCAAAACTTTCCGTAATTCCTATACCCGCGGCAATATTATCGCTGACCTGTTGCAACGCCATTTCCACCACCAAATTACCCGTCAAGGATTTAGTAATATTAAGACCATCCAACACGGTAATCCCAGTGCCATATAGCAGTGCAAAAAAGGTGGCAAACCGAGCCAGGATAATTTTTTCGATAATGGGCCCAAACAGCCAAATGCGCAGTTTAAAGTTATCCCACTGAAAATGAAAGCGTGGGTTATGTTTGATTCCCCAATTAATCATTATCACGGTCAATATCGGTACCGCTAATATCAGATACCAATAAAACATAAAAAAGTCTGACACCGCAATCAAAATACGGGTATGTAACGGTAATTCTCCTCCTACCGATTTAATAAAACCAATCAATTGTGGCACTAGATACATCATCAAAAAGAACATCAAACCAACAATCACTAATCCCACCAAACTAGGATAGATTAATAACTTTTTAGTACGAGCCACCATCTCGTCTTGCCATTTTAGCGTTTCCGTAAGGTGATTAAATACTACATTCAATTTCCCACTTTGTTCGCCCGCCCGAATGAGACTAACAAAGATGCGGTCAAAAATATCTGGAAAATTCGCCATCGCTTCGGACAAATGTTCTCCGCCTTGAATATTTTCAATTAAGGAGGAAATAACCTCGCGAAACCGTGATTGTGGCAAACTATCTCGTAAATCGACCAGTCCATCGATCAGCGGCACCCCTGAGCGAGTGAGTTGTTCCAGGTGGAAACAGAAGGTAATCAAATCTCGCCGAGTCACTTTAGTGAGATTAAAATAATGAGGTTTTTTAGTATGATAATGAATTAAATCTAGCCCCATTCGTTCTAATCGTGCTTCCAAATCGTTAACATGATTCGCCGTCAGCTGACCATGGACGATATGTCCACGATTATCCATAGCTTTATAGAAAAATTCTTGAGACATATTTTTTAGTAAATGACAAAAAGGGGGGTTAAATGATAAAGCAAAAAGATTATACCTGATATAACAACTATATTTAAATAGCGTAATTTAGTTTGGTAAAATATAAAAATAGGGGTAACTAAAAAATGAGTACGGCGAATGGCTATTTAATTTGCTTATCACACCAAGGAATGGCAAACTGACATTTTGGTTACTTCTGCTGAAATTTTAAGGTCATTACTTATTAGAGGTGGTTATGTTTAAACTAAAGATCACTGATTTAGAAAACGCGCTCAAATTAGCGCCACGCTGGGCCACCTATACGATTAGCTTACTTGATTCGGATTACCGGTGGCAACTACCGCAACCTAGTGCAGTCGCTTTGCTACGACGCTACTATTTCGATGATGTCTCAATCGCACGTTACTATTACGATGAGGTTTCAACCAGCGGTAAAAGTATTTTCCAATTAGCTACCCATGAGCAAATCCAGGATATTTTAGAATTTATCTCCCCCCTTCAGGATCATGATAAATTGTTAGTGCATTGTCATGCGGGTATTTCTCGCTCTACCGCAGTGGCTTGTGGCATTTTGTGTGAACATGGCTGGAGTCCCAATGAAGCCGTTAAACACGTATTGTCCATTCGCCCACAAGCCATTCCTAATTCTCATGTGATTAACTTATTTGACCAGTTGTTAGGATTAGAAAATCAACTGAATCAGGCGGTGGGGGAGGAGATTGACCGATTTTACGCAACGCTTGACCTTGGACCTGATGCTTATAATGAATTATCATCACCCTAATGAGAGACTGAACATCAGTCCTTCAGCAATTGTACTCACTTTACGCATGACCACCCCTTTAGCCATTAAGCTAAGGTTACGGCGTTGGAGTCCAAAGCTTCAGCTTTGGAAACGCCGTCTTACCTTAACCAGTCTCGTCCAAAGCTGAAGGTTTGGACTCCAATGCGGCGGGGAATATCCACTGCGATTCAGGTGGTGCTCACTCCCCTCCTTACCAAGCTACTCTATGCACACAAGTTTTTTATGCACACAAGTTTTTCTCGTTCCCACGCGCCAGCGTGGGAATGCCGTGAAGTTTTTTCTCGTTCCCACGCGCCAGCGTGGGAATGCCGTCGGGACGCGCCAGCGTCCCTTTCTCGCAACGTTGGCGCGTTGCTCACGGCATTCCCACGCTGGCGCGTGGGAACGAGAAGAAACCTACTGGTGTGCATAGAGTAGCCTTGGTAAGGAGGGCTACGGCTAAACTCCCTTGGCAAGGAGCACTGCCATTAAGTTAAGGAATCCCGCGGTCAGGTTTTAACCTTGAAGGTCTGGTTTTAGACCTTCAAGGTTTCTTTGGCCGGCTAACTTAATGGCATTGACGCGCCAGCGTGGGAATGCTGTGGGCAACGCGCCAGCGTTGCGGGAAAGGGACGCTGGCGCGTCCCGACGGCATTCCCACGCTGGCGCGTGGGAACGAGGAAAAATCTAAAAAATTTGGATTCCAGAGGCTAGACACCAATGCCATTCAGTTAAGCTAAGGTGACGGCGTTGGAGTCCAAATCTTCAGATTTGGCAACGCCGTCTTACCTTAACCAATCTCGTCCAAATCTGAAGGTTTGGACTCCAACGCGGCTTAACTTAATGGCATTGAGCGCCAGCGTGGGAACGAGATAAACCGCAGGGATAACACCCCTCGAAGGGGTGTTATCCCTTAAACCTCGGAAGGAGGGGAGTGAGGCGAGGTAGTTGACCTATCAAATTATACTATACTTATTCACTCACCTTACGCACGGTTAACCCAACCACCCCCTGCCCCTCCTTGGTAAGGAGGGGAGTACATACCACTGGCGCCGCCAGGGATACTCCCCTCCTTACTAAGGAGGGGTTGGGGGTGGTTTGGGAAACGGAATCAATTCCGTACTCCTGCTTTTACTCTTAACCTTAACCTTAACCTTAACGGATAAAATGATGTCTCTACGTATTGGCATTGATTTAGGCGGTACCAAAATTGAAGTGATTGCTTTGGACCCCACAGGACAAATTTTGTGGCGAGAACGAGTCCCCACGCCAGTCGGTAACTACACCGCCACGGTACAAGCCGTGGTTAATCTAGTATTCAAAGTCGAACAACAATTAGGTACTCAAGGTACGGTCGGCATTGCCGTCCCTGGGGCCATTTCACCAGCGACCGGGCTAATTAAAAATGCTAATTCCACCTGTCTCATTGGACAACCCTTAGACCAGGACCTAAGTCGAGCTTTACAACGTCCAATTAAAATGAGCAATGATGCTAATTGCTTCGCCCTCTCGGAAGCAGTCGACGGTGCCGCCGCCGGTGCCGAAGTCGTGTTCGGAGTCATCATTGGTACCGGCACCGGCGGTGGTATCGTCATCCGACAACAGGTACTCACCGGCCCCAATGCCATTGCGGGTGAATGGGGACATAACCCCTTACCCTGGCCACAACCGGCTGAATTGCCAGGGCCACCGTGTTACTGTGGCAAACACGGTTGTATCGAAACCTTTTTAGCCGGTCGCGGACTGGCATTGGATTATTATAATACCACAGGTCAATCGCTATTACCACCCGCTATCGCCACTTTAGCCGAACAAGGAGACTCACTTGCCCAAGCCAGTTTATCACGCTATGCGGACCGGCTGGCACGAGGGTTGGCCAGTATTATTAATGTGTTAGATCCGAATATTATTGTTCTAGGCGGAGGACTCTCCAATCTCTCTTATTTATACACCGCAGTACCACAATTATGGGGCCGCTACGTCTTCTCCGACCACGTAAATACCTTATTAAAACCAGCCATTCATGGCGATTCTAGTGGCGTTAGAGGCGCGGCCTGGCTATTTGGGTAATAATTTACCCCTTTCCCAGAGGGCCTCTACTCTATACACACCAGCAAGTTTCTTCTCGTTCCACACGCCGGCGTGGGAACGAGATAATAAGGCCGTTAATATCATTCTGTAAATTCTAAAATTTGGTAAATTCTGATTCAGACACTGACCCAACCAGAGGAATTAACTATTAAAACTGTTTCGGGAATAAGCGAAGCGAAATTCCCGAAACAACATAAATTTACGTTTCTTTACACCAATCAAATCAAATCTATGCCTGCTAAAGACATTTACCACAACGTAGTTAAGAACGCCCTCCAGAAACAAGGCTGGCGCATCACTGCTGAACCATTCGTGCTTCAATTCCGTGATATTGACTTATACATTGATTTAGGCGCGGAAAAAATCATTGTCGCTGATAAAGATACCGACAAGATTGCCGTTGAAGTCAAAAGTTTTATTGGTAAGTCAAATATTTACGATCTTCATCTAGCGGTAGGACAATTCATTCACTATCGCATGGCATTGGCCACGGAAGACCCGCAACGTACTCTTTACTTGGCCGTGCCTTCTGAAGTTTATAAAGATTTCTTTACCCGCCCCTTTGCACAAGCATCTATTCAAACCAATCAACTCAAATTGATAGTGTATGAGATAACCCAGGAGGAAATCATTTTATGGCTAAGTTAGAACAATACCGAACCTACGTGGAACGTATTCTTCAAGAATACAGTCGTTACAAACCAGCTTATAGCGAAGTAGAAGTCCAAGTCATGGTCGATAAAGAACACGATTACTATCAACTCAACCGAGTCGGTTGGAACAAAGACCAACGGATTCATGGTTGTGTGTTGCACCTCGATATTAAAGAGGGCAAAATTTGGATTCAGTATGACGGCACGGAAGATGGAATCGCGGATGACTTGTTAGCATTAGGGGTACCCAAAGAAGACATCGTACTGGCTTTTCATCCACCTTACAAAAGACCTTATACGGGTTTTGCCATGGGTTAAATGAAAACATAACCGCTTTATTTCTTATTTTGACAGTGTTGATTATGCAAATTACTCTTATTCACCCTCATCCACCGTTTGACGACCATATCAAGATTCCGTGGACTCAGTTTCCCAACGTGGTCAAGGAATTGCTGGTTGTGGAATTATATAAGGCAGATTGTCTGACGTTTACACAAGCGCAACAGTTACTCAATCATTCTTCCTGGCAGGAGACATTAGCACTCCTTGAACAACGGGGTTGTTCGATTTACTATGACAGAGATGATTTTGCGGAAGATTTGACGAGTTGTGCTTTATTTCTGGAAACGGGAACGCAACGATGAAAATAGTTGTCTCCAACACTTCGCCGCTACGTTATTTGATTCAAATTGGTGAGTCAGACGTATTACCTCAGTGGTTTGGCAAACTCTTCATTCCGCAGGCCGTTTTTGAAGAATTAACCCACCCCCACGCGCCCATTGTGGTGTAGCAATGGACACAAAATTCGCCAGTTTGGCTACAAGTTGTCGAAATCACCCTGGGGGAGGATATTTCCTTGCAACATATCTTACTGGCCAAACAAATGCCCGCGGACCTGTTGTTGATAGATGACAAGGCTGGTAGAATGACTGCTAAAGAACATAGTCTCACTCTCATGGGCACGTTGGGCATTTTAGAATTAGCGGAGATACAGGGACAGATAGACTTGTCAAAGGTTCTTCAAAAGTTGTTACAAACGAACATCAAATTGTCACCTTCTTTAATTCGAGATGCCTTGACGAGACATCAACAAAGATGCCAAAGTATTGAACATCCTTCGTAGTTTACTTATACTTCATTTTTCGGTAGTGATGCAATGTAAGATTTGACAACTTTTCAAAAGTTGTCAAATCTGGCACCAATCTGTATAATGGCTCAATTTCACCCACATTGCATCACTACCCATTTTTCTAACACAACCAGAGGAATTAACCCTTATGCCTCAACTAGAACAAGGCAAATTATTACATAAACGACTGATACATTTATTAATCTGTGGCATGAAACCAGTCCCCATCGTCGGGGACGTGGTAGAATTTGTCGCGGATTGGTGGAAATTTTCCGATGAATTACAGCAAGCACAAAAGTAATTGGATTTGGCGGAACGAGTGGCGCAATTAGAGGAGGCCATGGCTATCACGCCCGAACAAGCGCGGGCAATTGCGCAGGAAGTGATTGCGGCAGAGCGTCAACAAGGCATGGAGATTTCTGAGGAGAAAGCGCAAGCGGTGACGGCCATTGCCAGTGCTTTACCCGCCAATATTCGAGAACGAACGCAAGCGACTTTGCGGCAAGCGCGTCGTCATGGCACAGCACTCAACACGGTTTTACCACTCACTGACTCGCCGAATAACACCGCGCAACGGGAATTTTATCGGTCCTTGTTACCTGCCCGCTGCCCGCGGTTTCGGGAAAATGAGACGATTCCTTATGGGCCACCGCAGTGGCGCTTAGTGCAACTGATTGGGAGTGGTGGTTTTGGGGAAGTATGGGAAGTTCGTCATCAACAATTGGGAGACCAGTTTGCGGTCAAATTTTGTCAAGATAGCGTCAGTGCCCAGACTTTGAAACGAGAAGCCGAGGCGTTGAAAAAATTGCGGCGCGAGTTGCCTGAACATCCGCATATTGTGCGCCTGGTGGATTTGCAATTGGAACATGAACCCTATTGGTTGGCGTTTGAATATGTCAGTGGCGGGACCTTGGAAGCCTTGATGCGGGCGAAAACTTTCACCTGGCAGGAAGCGTTGCAAATTTTCATTCCCGTGTTGCAAGGCATGAGTGCGGTGCATAGTTTAAATATCGTCCATCGTGATTTGAAACCGGCGAATATTTTGTTGACGGCACAAGAGGTACCGAAAATTACCGATTTTGGGATTGGCAAGGTGTTGATTGAACAAGAACAACAACGTTCTCAAACTCGTTTTACTATGGTCGGTGCTGGCAGTTTAGGTTATTCTTCTCCAGAACAACTGGAAGGTGAGATAGCCCATCCCGCCGACGATGTGTATGCGTTGGCGGTGATTTTGTGGCAATTACTCACGCACTCGTTAAAATCGCCCCGTTATATCAGTGCGACCATGGGTCAATTGGAGGCGCCTAAAGAGATTAAGGACTTAATCTTGAATTGTTTAGAACGTCCACGTTCCCAACGCCCGCAACAAGCAGGAGAGTTGTTAAGCATTTTGCAACCGCTAGTGCCCACTGAAGACTTGCAACGAGCACGGGCCGAAGTGGAGACGTTGGAACGCGAATTAACCGCCCTGGATGCCCGCTTGTCCACCGTTGTAGCTAATCGTGAGGTGGCCCAACAACGGGAATTGGAACGAGAAAAATTACACAAACAGCAGGAATTGTCACGAAAGGAGTTACACGTTAAAGATTTATCCCGCCACGCCGGTTATCAACAAGCCTTGGCCGAGGATAAACAAGAACGGGCGCAATTGGAACAGGAGGCCAGTGCGCGGTTAGCCCGCTTACGTCAGCAAGTGGAGGAGAAGCGACAGACGTGGGCTAAAGCAGAAACTCATCAATTGCAACCAGCGATAGACGAATTGTTGACAGTAGAAAAGAGTTTGGCCGAGATTGACGGGCAATATGCGCAGGAAAAGCAAATGCAACTGGCCAAATTGGAGAAGTCTCTTCAGCAAGCATTGCAGGAATTGGGCGAATTTAAACCGGCGCCGCGAGACCGTTTTGAGTATGAACAGGAATATCAAGCGCGGTTGGCGCGTGAACGGGAGGAGTACGAAGCGCAACAGCAACGTATCACAGCATTTTGGCAACAGGCGCAACAAAAGATGGAGCAAAAACTGGACACTTCTTATCAACAAACGTTAGCCTCCTTGCAACAGCAACAACAGGCTTTGCTGGCATTGCGATTTGAAGTGCCCCCGGCAAATTTATCACTGACTTTGGCGGATTACCGAATTGAAGAGGAAAAATTGGCATTTACTCTCCTCATGCACAAATTTTTGGCCTTAAAACAAGTACAATTCACTGGAGAAGTGTCTATCTCTCGTGACCCGGCGCGTGAGTGTTGGCAACACCCGGAATTGTTATTGTCTGACTTGATACTTAGATTGGATCAGGGGGGACAATTAGCAGTAGTGGAAGTAGGATTTGAAACGACGGAGGGGACGCGCTATCTTACTGACCAGGCTACAGTGACGATTGTAGATGATCAGCAGGCACTCTGGAAACAAACCATACAAGCTAATACTTTCTATGCTTACCAAGAATATCTCAAACGTTACCCACAAGGTATTCATGTTCAAGAAGCCGAGAGAGCCGTAGTGTATGAACTACGAAAGTGGTGGAATCAGTTGGATAGCAAGTGGAAAACGATTTTTGGACAAGGTTGGTGGGGATGGTTATTTAGTGCTCAAGCCAATGATGAAGAATTAAAGAAAATCCTTAGCTTACCAAAATTGGATGCGAGTAGTAAACAACTCTCTGACTTAGAACCGCTAAGGAGATTAACTCAGTTGCCGATATTGTATGTTCGAGAGAATCAACTCACCAGTTTGGAACCGCTAAGGGGATTAACTCAGTTGCAGATATTGGATGTTCGAGAAAATCCACTCACTAGCTTGGAACCGCTATGGGGATTGACTCAGTTACAAGGGTTGTGGGTTGAAAAAAACCAATTCAGTGAAGCCGAAATAGTGCAGTTCAAAAAGGCGGTGCCGGGATGTCAAGTGTCTGAATGATTTTCACAACCTGGAGTCCAAAACCTGTTTTGGACTCCACCGAATTTGAGAGCCAAGTAGCCAAGTAGGGTGGGCAAACGTCCTTTTGTTTGCCCACCATCTCTTTACCACAACTGCAATTGGGGTGGTGGGCAACGATAAACCTGTTGCCCCTACTTGGCTACTTGGTTGAGATGTGAAGTATGGAGTCCAAAACATGTTTTGGACTCCGCCGAATTTGAGAGTGATACTCAAACCTGGCAGGTCTGGGAGACCTGTCAGGTTTAGCCTGGCCATTTCTCGTTGCCCACTCATCTAGTTTGAAAGAATGAAGAGAGTGGGTAACTTTTCATGTTGTTAAACCATGAGGTAAAATCGATGCGAAAAACTTACACTGCAATACAGGTCACTGATGAGTAAATATGCCAAACTACTCCAAAGAATCCTACAAGGTCACTCGGCGGCTAACATTCCATTTGCTGACCTTTGCCAACTGTTGTTACGTTTGGGCTTTACCGAACATATCCGTGGCAGTCACCACCTGTTTCGTCAAGCAGGCATTGCAGAGAAAATTAATTTGCAAACTGACAATCACCATGCCAAATCCTATCAAGTAAGACAGGTGCGACATCTCTTGTTAAAATACCATTTGAGGCTTGAAGAATAATGCACAAATACGAAATAGTTCTCTATTGGAGTCAAGAAGACCAGTGTTATGTGGTCGAAGTGCCTGAATTACCAGGCTGTATGGCACATGGCCAAACTCAACCAGAAGCCCTGAGACAAGCAAATGAAGCGGTCCAACTGTGGTTAGAGACAGCCCGACAATTTGGTGACCCAATTCCCATTCCCAATGGACATCGACACTTCGACACCAAACCCTGGGAACGAAAACTTGACCTTGAAATTAACCACGCCTATGCAGAGAGTCGGTGAAAAGTGGAGCCCAAAACATGTTTTGGACTCCGCCGAGTTTAAGAGTGATACTCAAACCTGACAGGTCTGCGAGACCTGTCAGGTTTAGCCTGGCCATTCACCCTACTTAACCACCGATTAGCATTGAAATTTTTATGCACCTCATCTCTCGAAAAGCATTACGTGAATTTTGGGAACAACATCCTGATAGTCAAAGTTCACTGATTCATTGGGCTAATGCGATGGAGAAAAACGACTTTAACAGTTTTGCACAACTCAAGCGAGCCATGCCTACCGCAGACTTAGTGGGCGATTTAATCGTGTTCAACATTGGCGGGAATAAATACCGCTTAATCGCCTCCATTCATTTTAATCGTGGCAAAGTTTACGTTCGTCACATTTTTACCCACCGTGATTATGACAAAGGAACTTGGAAATTATGAACTTAAATCGGCAACCCCATCGAATGACCCCAACCTTACAAGCACACTGGCAAGCCCTTCGGGCTTGGTTTATTATTTCAAATGAGGCACAATATGACCTAGCCATCGAACGACTCAACCGCTTGTTGGATGAAGTTGGTACCAATGAACAACATCCTCTCTATGAATTATTAGACACGCTAGGCACGGTCATTCATGCTTATGAGGAGAAACATCACCCCTTACCCGAAGGTCGCGGTGGCGAGATGTTGCAGTTTTTTCTGGAACAACACGGCTTAACCAGTGCGGATTTACCCGAATTGGGTTCTAGCGAACGAGTGACCGATGTGCTGAATGGTAAAGAAGAATTGACGGTGCCAGACATTCGCACGTTGTCCAAACGATTTCAAGTGTCGCCAGCGGTGTTCCTGTAAACTTCCTTTTCCAGTGGAGTCCGAAACACATTTTGGACTCCGCCAAGTCTGAGAGTGATACTCAAACCTGACAGGTCTTTCCGACCTGTCAGGTTTAGCCTGGCCGTTTTTCGTTGCCCACTGGACTTGACTATTCAGAATCTTTATGACAAACTTAACTTGAAATAGATACTAAGTTCTGAAGCAGGAATTTTCTCGTATTTTCCCTCACCCCCGGCCCCTCTCCCAGAGGGCGAGGGGAGAAAACCACTGGGGTCCCGCCGTACTCCCCTCGCCCTCTGGGAGAGGGGCCGGGGGTGAGGGTCGTGATTAAACCAGAAAATTCATGCTTCAGAACTTACCTGCATGGTTCCCCAAAATAGAGTTCGGAACCCTTAACTTAGAGGATTACACTATGAATACTCCTTCTCTGACCACTACTGACTTAAAACAGCAAGTTCATCAAATTGTTGAACAATTGCCGCCGGAACAATTGCCCACTCTCCTGCATTTTTCCGAAGGATTGCTTCAGCCCGGGCAAACTATCCTGGGGAAAAATAACTCGACGTTTGGCCCGTCTCATCGGTCGACACCGGGGGAACATCCGTGGCTAAAGTATGCCGAAATATTAAAAGAATCAACCGACTGGGACGAATTTTTAGAAGCCCTCGCAGAAGTTCGCCGCGAAGATAATCGAGTGGAGGTGATATGACCCTGTACGTGCTTGATACTGACCAGGTTTCGTTCTCGCAACGAAAGCATCCCACCGTATTGCAGCATCTGGCTAAAGTAGAATATAGTGCTTTAGCTATTACCATCATTACGGTTGAAGAACAACTGAAAGGCCGCTTCAAACTGATTAAGCAAGCCTCCACTGGGTCAAAACTCGTTCAAGCCTATACAGATTTACAAGCGACGGTGGGTTACTTCAACTCTATCCAAGTGCTACCTTTTGACCAGGTCGCCAGCGGTCACTATGAAACTTTACGCCAACAAAAAGTCCGAATTGGCACTCGTGACCTACGGATTTCCGCAATCGTGTTAGCAGTCAACGGGGTGCTAGTCACTCGAAATTGGAAAGATTTTGCACCAGTACCAAATTTGGAGTTAGTTGATTGGACCATTCCTTAACCAGCCAACCAGAGTGGGCAACTGGGTTGTCGTTGCCCACCAATCTCTTCGCTTGAGAATTTGGTGACAAACTTCACTTAAATTTATCCGAATCATCTGAAGCCAAGTAGGGTAGGCAAACAGGTTTATCGTTGCCCACCAACCTATTCTCAAGCCACAAAGGTGATGGGCAATCAAAACTCACGGAAAACGGAGTAAGTCATAAATGGATCAGCCAGATAGGCGGTCTCAAAATTGGCTAGGTGAAGTACGACGAATTTTAAGTACTGAAGCAGAAATTCTGCGGTATTTTCCCCCTCACCCCCGACCCCTCTCCCAGAGGGAGAGGGGAGAAAGAAAATAGGAGAAAATTTCTGCTTCAGTACTTATCAATTGGTAAGCGTTTTTCCTGTGCTTCTCGCCACCACCCAACATCACCTGGAAGCCGCTAAAATAGCCAATACCTGTCGTCGTGCTGGGGTAATCACCTCAGCGATTGATGGTTTAATAGCCGCCATTGCGATTGAACAACAGGCGACTTTATTCACCACAGATTTAGACTTTTCGTATATGGCACCTTATTGTCCATTCCGTTTATTTCAAGTCAAGTAGGGATTTGGTGGGCAATAGTAAACCGCCTGGCCCAGCCTACTTGACTCGCGGCCCAACATTCCTGGCTAAGTCGTGAAGCACGAGTACAGCGGATTTTAGGGATAGACGGAGGGATTAGTTTGAGTGTCTGTAGATTTCTTCAAGCCGTTGTCCTCGACTCGTCCAGCAAGGTGATTTAGTCATCGAAGGGAAAATACCGCCGAATTTCTGCTTTCTCAGGTTGGATTGACGCAAAAAATTTTACTGGTATCTTGACATTTAAACCAACGCTCTATACTATCATCATAACTTTAGATTTCCTAAACTTTGGGTAGTCCCTACCAAACTAATGGAGGTCTTATAGTAATATCCTTACCTATTTGTCCCTCAATGATTTTGGCCGGCCAGCAGGGATAATACTCCTGCGAGGGGTGTTATCCCTTAAGTCAGCAGGGATAACACCTCTTCGAGGGGTGTTATCCATCAGACTTTTACTATAAAAAAAGTGCTCACCGTTCTAAACTTTACCAATTCCAGGTTTGATAAGTACTGAAGCAGAAATTTTGCGGTATTTTCCCTCACCCCCGACCCCTCTCCCAGAGGGAGAGGGGCGAAAGAAAATACGAGAAAATTTATACTTCAGTACTTAACTCTGACGAATTTAAGGAACTTGGCGTTTTCCAGGTTTCCTAAACCGTTAAGTTTAAGATTTAGGAAACCTTGCTCTTTGAGCAGTCATTGAATGTTAACGCCTCCATTGATTTGGAGAGACTACCCCTCTGTTTAGTCATCCATCTACCCACTTACAAAGGTACCCGTGTGAACACAGAAGCCACCGAGATGTCAGCCATCTACCAGGCATTACAAAAATTGCTCCAAATTTCTAGTCCACCGCAAGGAGTCAAGGTGTTATTGCAAAATCCTGAATTACTGACTGACCAAGCCGATAATTTATTGGTCATGTTAATTGATAATGCCAAAGCACAACAACGAGAATCGTTTGTAAAAGTATTAACGGGTCTGCGTTCGTTAGCACAAGAAGTTCGGCAACAAAGAGAACAAAAGGAACGACTGGAAGAGATTCTTTAACTCACCTTACGTACAGTTAACTCAACCAACCCCTCCTTGGTAAGGAGGGGAGTAGGCACTACCTGAATCGCAGGGGAGATTTTTCTCCTTAGCTAAGAGAGGTTAGAGGCGGGTGCGTAAGGTGATTCTTTAACTAAACATTCTAGCAAATTTCCCCCACGCCAGCGCATAATTATCAATATCCATCACCCAATCCTGTAAAGGTTGCGGTGACCAGTCTAAAGGGTGCATAGGAATCGTCCCCGTGCGCCCTTCCGAGTCGTCTAATTCGCAATGTGGCAAATGTAACGGTGAAGCCGACCACGCGCGTAATGGATTACGCACTACCGGCATTCCTGCCGCCGCCCCCATACCAATCGCTTCGATGGTATCGAGATAACGACTTTTACTAGAACGTACTTCTGGATTAGCGGTAGTGGTTGGATCTAAAATAAACGCATCCACCCCATTCGGTCCCGGCGTTACTATCAAATAGTCGGGATGAGTTTCTACCGTTTGACTAGAAAAGCCACTAGGATGAACTTTACGTTTAGAAAACCGAGGCTCAATCCATAAACTAATTTGTATTTCCGATTTGTACAGACACACCTCGCCACCTAAAAACAAAGCACCGGTCGGATCACGATGCCAAACCCAGCCTAAAGTTTCAAACGCCTGAAGTAATTTCACGCCACACCAGCGTTGATATAAATAAGGAGTATCGGCAATTTCTACCGTGCCATGTAATAAGTTGTGGAGAAAACTAGGTAAATAGTCATTGGGATGTAATAACTGTTGCGCAAATCGTCTTAATTTCATCCAGGAAGGTGAACGTGGATAGGGATGAGGTATATTGGAAGAGGGTACAATTTGTTGTTGCACATTTCGCAATAATAATGCTTTGGCACCGGCCAATTTCGATTTGGCTTCATCTAAGCGAGAGCGCATACTTAATAAAGTAGCGCGGTCATTTTCGGCATAAGCCGATTCTCCTTGTTGGGACAATAAAGAATCTTCAATATATTTATTGGTTCGAGTATGTACTTTAGCCAACGCCGCTTGTTGAACATCTAATAAATACAATAACCAACGTAATGGACGAGTATCCAATTCTGCCACCGGTAACACACCCAACCAATGCGCCGGTAATAATCGTTTCGCGGAATCTAATTGGTAATCACTGGCGCGCCGGGAAAACGTAGCTTGTTTCGGTGAAGTGGTGTAATAGAGCATGACTTTTCGAGTGGCATCAGTCATTTGTAATTCTCCCATCAATTTGGGAATCAAGGCACTTAAAAAGTCTATCGACTTTAGTAACGCGGTGGTACTAGCGACGGTGCTCATGCTGGTAGAAATTTGTTGCGTAGCATGAAGTCCTGACAACAACAATTCGTTAGAAAAGATTTTTAAGTCGGCAATGAGTTTTTGTAAGAATGCGTTCATTTGTGTTCGAAGCTCTGTCGTGACGATAAAAGTAATAGTTTACACTTTCGACTACTATTATCAACTCCTAAGATTTTTGGAGGCTGGCACCGAACTAAATTTGTGGCACCGCCACCGGTTAAAGCCTACTCCAGCGAAGTTGGACTGGCACCCACGGTTAAAGCCTCAATGCCATTATAGTAATATCCTTACCTATTTGT
>DZAL01000316.1 GCA_022729575.1 Thiomargarita sp. | reverse complement strand
CCAGTCTCGTCCAAATCTGAAGATTTGGACTCCAACGCGGCTTAACTTAATGGCATTGCGGCTAAAGCCTCTAGTCCACCACGACGTTAATTCTTTCGCCACCTCAACTCCTTAACTTAATGGCATTGAGGCTTTCGCCGGTGACGTGCCACCTCTTCCGGCTAAAGCCTCCAGTCCAGCATGATCCATTATTCATTATTCATTATTTAGAAGGACAATCAAATGACTATAGCTATTAAAACCATAGGTCCTCGTGGACAACTCCTGTTAAGTGAAAAATATGCTGGACAACAAGTATTAATAGACGAAACTGAACCTGGCGTTTGGACTATCAAGACGGGTAAATTTATTCCTGACAATGAACGATGGATGTGGATTGCTGAAACCCAGACCCAGATTGACCGTGCTATTACCTGGGCCGAACAGCATCCACCGACCGAAACCGATTTAGAGTCCCTAGCGGGGCATATTGAGAAATGAGTAATGAATCAAAAATACGCTTAGATTTGAATAATCCTGAGTTTCTACAGCAATTGTTGGCGCTGTCTAAAGAACAACAATGGCGAGTATTAGCCAGTTTGCGTAAGTTGTTTGCTATGACTTGGACTCAGGTGTATACTGACAAAGGTTTGAAGTGGGAAGCGGTGCAAAGTCGTCAAGGCCCCCTCGGCACCAGATTATATACTTTTAGAATCAGTCAAGGGTTTCGTGCATTAGCTTATCGAGAGGGTGTCTGGTTACGTTTACTGTCTTTGCATCCCGACCATAATTCAGCGTATAAAGTCTGAGTCGCAGATAGTCTGCTATAAAAAAACGGTAGTGATGCAATCTGGGTGATAACTCTATCAGGACTGCCAGTCCTCAGTCATCACCCACATTGCATCACTACCATAGTCCAGCGTTTCCAAAACGGTGCGGTGCCCTGATTTTATTCTGGCACTATATAGTAAAATCCATATAAAATTGTACATACCCTCTGGAGTACAATAAGAATTATTGCGCCGCTACGCGCCGCTAGGCGCAATAATTCTTATTGCACTCCAGAGGGAATAGTACAGGTTCAAAGGGATTTTACTATAGTATAATTATTCAGATTTTTTCACGGAGACTTTTCAATTATGTTAATCGCCGACATTCCAGAAACTTTACAACACCATTTTGAACGTAGTGCCCATCTGCTTTACCAGACCGACGGTGTTAAACAAGCCTTAGTGGAAGCCATTGAATTATGGTTAGCACAACATCGTAACCCTGTCATTGAGGCCGAAGCCCGGGCGAATAACCAAGCCTATCAAACTCTCAAGGCGGAATTAGAACAGAAATATTTGGGGAAGTGGATTGTCATCGCCCACGGTCAATTACAAGGAGTGGGAGACTCGATTGTGGAACTTAACCACCTAGCCAGTGATGCCCATCATCGAATTGTAATGCAAGTGGGTCAACAATCTTCAAAAAAGGTAGAATTAGGATGGCAGATAGCATTCAATTAACTTGTTGGCCATCACCTGACTACTTGGTCATCGGCATTCAGGTGAAAAATTTAGCGGGTCAATGGCATAGTAACAGAGAAGAATTAGTGCCCATAGACACTGGCTATAATGGACAGTTGTTAGTTCCTTACTCACTGCTTGAAACTCTTAATCTCCATTGTTGGTGTTTACCCGACTCTCCTCCTCAGAAGATTATTGCGACTACGGTGACAGGACAAGTCATTTACTTGATGGAAGCTTATGTGGAAGTAGTCATTCCTAAAACTGATGAAGTATATCAAATTGTCGCACAAACTTTTATCGGAAACACTCGTTTCCTTATTGGTAGAGGTTTTCTGCATCGTTTTAGAATCTTGTTTGATGGCCCAGCCCGCCAAACTTGTTTGTTGACGTTAGAGAGTTGAATGAACGTGACTAGAAGTTTTTCCGGGTGCGTCCTACGAGAAACGCAACGCGAGCGCGTTGAACTCAAAAATTATCAGAAGATACAGACCTCTTAATTGATGTGGGAAAAGGACATGAACCTTGCAGAACTGAATATCAAATATCCAATAGGGTTTGAACTGGTTGTTCACCTGACTAAAGAAGAGATTGAACCTCAAATATGTTTAATGGCGGCCTTGAAAATGTTTGAACTTGGCAAAATCTCTTCTGGAAAGGCCGCGGAATTAGCCGGACTCTCCAGGCCCGAATTTTTTGAAATGTGTGGTCGCTATCATGTCAGTATTTTTAACTATCCTCCTGACGAAGTTGAACGAGAACTTCGGCAGGATTTAGAGACCATAAGAAGACTAAGTCGAGTATGAGAATCGTTTCAGACACTGGACCAATTATTGGGCTGGCAAAGATTGGCAAACGGTCTTTGCTTACCCACCTAGCAGAAGACATAAGTACTGAAGCATAAATTCTGCGGTATTTTCCCTCACCCCCGGCCCCTCTCCCAGAGGGCGAGGGGCGAAAGAAAATATCAGAAAATTTCTGCTTCAGTACTTATTTATTCCTCCACGGGTTTATCGAGAATTATTGGGGAAAATAGGGAGTGAAGCAGAGGCCATTGAGGAAGCTATTAATAAATTCATCCGTATCAAAGAAATACAGTCACTAGAACTCTCCGTAGAAATAGCTATTGCCAACTTGGATGAAGGAGAGAAACAAGCTATTGGTTTAGCTTCAACTTTTTCTGCTGATACGTTGTTACTATTAGATGACCGGGCTGGTCGCAAAGTAGCACAGTTTTTGGGTATTCCAGTTACAGGATTGATAGGGTTGTTACTGTTAAGTACTGAAGCAGAAATTTTCTGGTATTTTCCCCTCACCCCCCGACCCCTCTCCCAAAGGGCGAGGGGCGAAATTAAACACTGGTGCCGCCGTACTCCCCTCGCTCTCTGGGAGAGGGGTCGGGGGTGAGGGAAAATACCGCCGAATTTCTGCTTCAGTACTTAGCCAAAGAAAAAGGGCTGATAGAAAATATCAGTGCGCTGCTTAAAGAGCTAAAATACCAAGGATCTTGGCTGTCTGACCAGGTGATAGCAGTGGCGGTACAATTAGCGGGAGAGACATAAAAGGTTCGAGGGTACTATAAGTTAAGGTAGGGTGCGTCCCACGCACCATTCTGGCTTTAGAAATGGTGCGTGGGACGCACCCTACACTTTGGGCTTAACTTAATGGCAGTGCGGCTCCAGCATTATTCATTATTCAGAAGGACAATCAAATGACTATAGCTATTAAAACAATTGGTCCTCGTGGACAACTCCGGTTAAGTAAAAAATATGCTGGACAACAGGTGTTAAGTACTGAAGTATAAATTTTCTCGTATTTTCTTTCGCCCCTCTCCCTCTGGGAGAGGGGTCGGGGGTGAGGGAAAATACCGCAAAATTTCTGCTTCAGTACTTAATAGACGAAATCGAACCTGGCGTTTGGACTATCAAGACGGGTAAATTTATTCCTGACCATGAACGGTGGCTGTGGACTGCTGAGACCCAGGCCCAGATTGACCGTGCCATTGCCTGGGCCGAACAGCATCCACCGACCGAAACTGATTTAGAGTCCCTAGCGGGGCGGATTGGCATAAGAGTAACGAGTCAAAAATACGCTTAGATTTGAATAATCCTGAGTTTTTGAAACAATTGTTTGCGCTGTCTAAAGCACAGCAATGGCGAGTCTTGGCCAGTGAGTTGGTGGATACGCTTCGCTTAATCCACCCTACACTAACCATTAAGTTAAGCCGCGTTGGAGTCCAAAACACGTTTTGGACATTGCGGCTTTAGCCGGTAAAGTGCCACTTCTGCCGGCTAAAGCCGCACTGCCATTAAGTTAAGCCGCCTTGGAGTCCAAATCTTCAGATTTGGA
>DZAL01000315.1 GCA_022729575.1 Thiomargarita sp. | reverse complement strand
CTGGAGCAGAGTAGCGCAGGTTCATGGAGTATACGTGGCACAATTAATGCTTATAAGTACACTAGATTTGGCGATATTGATCTTCATGGCACCCTAAGCTTAAGGGACTCTTTTGATGGTCGCGGTACGATTCATAAAGGTGGAACGTTAAGAGCTAAGCGTGTGTCATTTTATAGTGATGTATTGCTAAATGGTGACTTGGTAACTGATACCCTAGATTTTGAAAAACCTTTATCTAAATTTACGGTCAATGGTCAAGCCCTGATTAAGCAAAGTGCTAAAATTGGTAGCCTTGAGGTAGGTGAGCATGGGGTTTTGCAAGGGCATGCGGGCAGTTCGCTTAGTCTAAGCTTAGCTGAAGAAGCAGAAATTTCCGGTTTAGTCGATGTTGACGTATTATTGGCTGCCAAGAAAATCACTCTGGCTCAAAAGGGCAGATTAATTAGCCGCAAGAAAACTGAACTGCAATCAAGCATTGATATTGCCCAAGAGGCAGAAGCTGAACTGCATGATTTAAAGGTTAGTGGGGATGTTACCAACCATGGCAAGTTAAAGATTGTTGGCATGCGGTCCAACCAGGGCGTGATTAACTTTACCAATAGTGGGATAGCGAGTGTTGATGCCAATCAACCCATACCTGTAGTTACAAAAGATAAGCCACAAAATCTTACGCGGATTGACTGCGGGGTTAATTTGGAAAAAGAAAGTAAGGCAGTATTAACTTTTATCGGCAATGAGTGCATCAAGCTGAGTGGAGCTGATTCTCCAGATGAGTTCACCTACCCATTCCCATCAGCAATTGGCTATTGTCACGTCGGACGTACTCAAAGACTTGTGCAAACATATATTGATGAGTGCGTTAAGTTTTTTAACAGCACAAATACAGGCAGATATTTTCTAGAGGATACAAAGTGGACTCCTCCAGAAGGTTTGGCTGCACAGTGTGGAACTCAGGGTTTTGCTCCACTTACAAATTTAGATCCCCTTAAAGAATATCGTGAGTGGTATCAGCAAAATTACCTAAGACCCTTACAAGAAAGTGCGTTGATAACTAAAAGCTTGTCAGAAAACTGGGAAGAGATCTTTGCAACCAATAGCCCTATTAAACTCCAGCTCAATAACCAGAAAGGTGGAAAGCTAGTCTTAAAATCTGGCAAGTTTGAATTGGCTGGTTCTAAAGCTTTAATAAATGACGGCGTCATAACCCAAGAAAATTCATACATAGACTGGCTTGTTGGCCAATGTAACCATGAAATTAGTGGCGGAACCTGGCAAGTCAAAGAATCTTTGGGTCTGCTCGGATGCATTGGTAAAAATGTTGGCAAGCTCCTGGTTAAGGGTGACTTGTCAGTTTTGGCAACCGGGAGATCAACTTTCTTAGATGGTCTACAGGCTCTGGAGGGGTTAAAACAAGTCCAGGCTCGAAAGGTTATTGTCTATGCGGATAAAGTTAAAAACGTACTAGCTACATTAAAGCCGGTTAATAAAACCTATCCTTGGCCGTTAGAGATGCACATCAAGGGTAACATCTACAATAGTTTTGAGATTACGACTCCAGAGCTAAGTATTTATGCCCGCAATCTCCAGACCATCGCTAATCTATCTGCTAGTACCGGCCCATTGTACCTAGAGGTCGAGGATACCCTAAACATTGCCGCAATACTTTTTAGTAAAAAAACCATGTTTGCTAAAGCTAAGCACCTTAAAATTGAAGGTATGGACGTTGGAACATCTGAGTCTCATTATTTTTACTCTCCCAACATCGGTAGTGCTTATGGTGGTCCTGGTTTTTGTGGTTATGGGGCGAATAATGCTAACGCTAATAAATTTCTTAGTTCATGTCTGATTAAGCATCTCAATGGCAACGGACTCTATAGCGAATCTGGCATACATTTAGAAATTGCTGAGCTACTTAAAAACCATTACGGTACCATTTGGGGGACGTATTTTAATATTGAGGGAAAGCAGCTAATTAACACAGCGGGCCTAATTTGTGCCACCGCACCTGATTTGTTAAGTAAGATTAAGGTTAATCATCTTGAAAATGTGCGTGATCCTATTGATGTCCTCATATGGGGTTGGTGTAATCCCAATAGTACGCTTTCAATTCAACATGATTTTACATACTACCGCAAGCATTGGGAAACTTCCGAAGAAGCGGTGATCGTCACTAATGGAAACTTAGAGATAAGTTACCATACGCTTAAAATGCTGATCTCAAGCATTACCAGCTATAACAACCTAACCTTAGATGCCAATGGAGTTAGCCTGCAAAACCCCGGGGAAGGCGATATACTTCCGGGTAACACAACTATGATTAAACGCAATAATCATATTAACCGGATTGTAGGTAAGGCAGGTATCAAGGCTGATTTAGGCAATGCGAATATGGCGACCTCGATGTCTGGTGAAAATATTAGGGTGAAAGCCGCCTGGCTAACCCTGCAAAGTCTTGGGTTTACTCCACAGCAACAAATTCAAATTTTTGATCTAGTTACCGAATGTTTTAATAACAAGGCCTACCAAAACAAAAACGGCAATATAGACGCCGTAATGCCCTGGAAAAAGTCACGGACACCAAAGGTAATGGTGGTTTTGGGCGAAAAAGCTATTGAGCAAATGGGAGGTGACAAGTCAATCAAAGTACCGATTTCCCTAGAAGCAATAGAACAGCAAACTAAAAATCTATTTTTTAGATTTAATCGCGGCATCGATGGGATAGGATCGAATATCAATGATTTCTTTAACAATGTTTTTGTGCGCAACCACCCGGATACAAAGTCCAAAACGCGTTTAACTAAATTTGGAGATCAAACCCATGAAATAGAGTATTTGTATAATGCAACCTTGACTCCACAAACTTTACTAGAGCTCGGCGAACAGGAGGCTATAGCGTATTTGCAGTTTAAATATGAGGAGAGTCTAAACTCGCTACAATCTGAAGATCGTGTTGCGGCATTTTTACAAATGGCTATAAAACCAGAATCACAAGGTAACCGACGCATAAAAGCTAAGGAGAAAGTATCGATTAAAAGTGAAACTGACGCTAACATCAGCACAAGTGTTGAAGGGCTTGAGGTAAGAATAAAGTCCAATGGCACAACAACCATTAGTTCTGCTGTTATTCACTATCAATGTGGTGGTAACGGTGACCATTGGCAGGTGCTAGACCGCACCAATATTGAAGCCGTAAACAAGTTGGTGATAGAAGGCCAAAACATACACTTTAAGGCGGTTAACACCAAATCTGGTAAGGAAACAAGATTTCTTGCAAAGGGCAACATTGTTGATGAATCGGTTGGGCTATCGTCACAAACGACTTCCTATCATGAAGAGGGTTACAATCGCCATAAATCTATCCGTCAACAGGTTTCAAACCACAGTAGTGACGGTAATATAGTTTCAAGTGCTGATGAAAAACAACATCTGTTTGCCCCCAGCTTTGAGTGCAAAAGACTGATTATTGAGGGGCTTGAGGGAGTAGATATCCGTGAAGTGCACGATGTGGATGAATACGAATCATTTACAAAAACAGATAATGGCTGGTTTGGGGGAAGCACGACAACCCAAACGCTTGACCAATATTCAAGGTCAAAGGGTGCGAAATTTAAGGTAGAAGAATCTGTTGAAATATTTTCTTTTGGTGACATTAATATAACGAATCCTAACTTGTTAACGCCTTTAACAACCATAGATTCTATAAAAGGTGTGGTTAAAATTCTGGAGGGTACTAATTCTGAGTCTCATTCAAGTTCGACAACTAGTAAGGGTATGTTTTGGCAAAGCGCTGAATTAAAGGGTTCAAGTCATAAGACTTATACCATGCCGCAAATACCGGGTGAG
>DZAL01000165.1 GCA_022729575.1 Thiomargarita sp. | reverse complement strand
GGCCTAGGACATCGCCCTTTCACGGCGGTAACAGGGGTTCGACTCCCCTTGGGGACGCATCAATTTTCCTTTCTAATTTTCCTCCCTAATTTCCCTCCCTTGAACAAATTGGCAAAAGTTTGTCACCACTCCAATAGTCGAACCGACTAACGAACAGTTGGTTATTCCGAGATGTTCGTATGATTGAGTCGGCGTCCACCATCACCCAGAATTGTTAACCCGTATGTAATCCCGCCAAAATAACGGAGGTCTTAACGTTCAATGAACTACCAAGGTTCAAAGTTTCCTAAACCTCAAAGGTTTAGGAAACTTAGCATCTACTAGGTTTAGGACTCGGTGACCCCGGCGGTAGCGGTAGGGTGTATCGGCGAAGCGTCAGACACCACTGCGGTTAATACCTCCATTGGCTGGTAGGAACTACCAACGCATGTATAATAAAAACTAAATTGCCTGTTGACAACCACTGGTAAGGGCATGTATAACTATTCTTATTTTCTTATTGGTGACAACGTGTTTTCAGGAGTACTATCATGAACTTTAAATTTGATCCCGAAAAAACTGTTCAAGCGGCTGCACTTTTTCTAAAGATGCAGCAGAGTAGTGGGCCTATGAATTATATGGCCCTCATTAAACTACTTTACATGGCAGACCGTCTTGCGCTGGACCAGTTGGCAAGACCCATTACGGGAGATACGTATAGGTCAATGAAGCTTGGCCCGGTATTGAGTGAAGTTTTAGAACTTATCAATGAGGGGCCTGATTACAACCAAGGTAACCCTTGGTTTAAATATATTTCTGCGCCTTCCAACTACTGTGTTGAATTAATAGCAGATCCTGGCACAGGAGAACTTTGTGAAGCCGAAGAGGAGATTATCCGCAAGATTGATAAAGACTATGGACATTTAGGCGTTTTTTCGAGCGCCGGACATTCAGGCGCTTTTAAACTCTCCGAATTAACTCATCAAATGTTTTCAGAGTGGCAGAAACCATCACCGGGCAGCGCCATTCCCATCCAGATGGAAGAGATTCTTCGCGCCTTAGGCAAATCTGATAAAGAAGTTGAAGATGTCCGACTTCATCTGGAACAAGAAAACGATTTGGACTTGTTGCTTAATAACTTTAACTAACAGAGGTTTCAATGGCTAATGTGGGCTTAAGTATTGGGGATACATTTCGGTTATCCACTCCACCGAATAACTATCATTTGTTTATTGCCATTGCGCTAACTTCTAGTCGGAAGTATCTCTGTGTAAATGTCACTTCATACAGTTCAAATTCTGATACTTCCTGCGTGTTAAACTTAGGTGATCACAATTTTATAAAACATAAGTCGGTCATCAATTATGGAGATGCCAGAGAAATTGAGGTAACAACGATAGCTAATCTTATTAATTCTGATTCCTGTACTTTAAAGGGCACGGTGTCAACAAGTGTCCTCAGTAGAATACAACAGGGCGGTTTAAAGTCACCAAGGTTAAAAAACAAATTTAAGCTAGACTTAAAAACTTTAGTAGGGTAGGCAAAAAGACACTGGCCCACCCTACAAAGGCTGATGAATAGGTCGCGCACGGTGCGTGGGACGCACCCTACCCAACTGGCTCAATTTAATGACTTTAAGATAGCGTCTATGACTCTTCATTACCTAACCAACGATAAACTAGACCTCCTAAAATACCGCCAATAATTGGCGCTACCCAGAATAACCAAAGTTGTGCCACTGCCCATTCTCCTACAATGAACGCTACGCCGGTGCTACGGGCAGGATTCACCGAGGTATTGGTAATTGGAATACTGATGAGGTGAATTAAGGTTAGACCCAAACCGATGGCAATTGGTGCAAAGCCCGCTGGTGCGCGTTTGTCGGTGGCGCCCAAAATAATCATCAGAAACATGAAGGTCATGATTACTTCGGTAACCAAACCTGCTATCATGGAATAACCGCCTGGCGAGTGTTCAGCATAACCATTGGCAGCAAAACCACCACTCAAGTCAAAACCAGCTTTTCCAGTGGCGATGAAATAGAGCGTAACGGCAGCGAGCATAGCTCCTAAAACTTGAGCGACGATGTACGGAATTAAATCGGCAGCGTTGAAACGTCCTCCTGCAAATAGTCCCAATGATACAGCAGGGTTTAGATGACATCCTGAAACATGACCGATAGCATAAGCCATAGTGAGTACCGTCAGACCAAAGGCGAATGATACTCCCAACAGGCCAATACCCACATTGGGAAATGAGGAAGCAATTACTGCGCTTCCGCAACCACCCAATACGAGCCAAAAAGTGCCGATAAATTCGGCGGTGGTACGTTTGATTAATGACATAATGTGTTTTTCCTAAAGTTCCTAAAGTTAATGTTATTAACCTTGTGTGCAACACCCATGTTTTAATGTATGAAATCGCTGAAACCGCCATCAAAAACGTTGGAGTAGAGGCTTTAGCCGGTTGGGGTTGGAGTAGAGGCTTTAGCCGCAATGCCATTAAGTTAAGCTAAGGTGACGGCGTTGGAGTCCAAATCTTCAGATTTGGCAACGCCGTCTTACCTTGACCAATCTCGTCCAAAGCTGAAGGTTTGGACTCCAACGCGGCTTAACTTAATGGCATGGCGGCTGAAGCCTCTACTCCAACCGGCTAAAGCTTCTACGTCAATTCATGCATTAAAACAGGTGTTGCACACTAGGTTGTTATTAATTTACTAACTCACCTTACGCACGATTAACACCACCACCACCAACCCCTCCTTGGCAATGGGAGTACGCCCTACCAGTATCTCCAGGATACCCCCTTCCTTACCAAGGAGGGGTTGGGGGTGGTGGTGCATAAGGTGAGTAATACCAGGTGAGGGAGATTTGACCACTTTAAAAAAGTTGTCAAATCTGTAATTGTCAAATCTATTTCGAGGTGGGGGAGATTTGACAACTTTAAAAAAGTTGTCAAATCTATTTCACCAGCAATTTACTTTATGCACAGTTAACCTAACCGCCCTCAGCCCATCTTTGGCAAAGCAGGGAGTATATGCCAACTAGGTTGGCAGGGAAAACTCCCCTCCTTGCTACGTAGGGACTGGAGGGGGGTGATGCGTAAAGTGAATTACCGAAAACTCCCTAACCAAGGAGTGGTTAGAAGTGATTTAATCAAGACTATACTTACTTTCCAATAACTTCGCCTGAGCCGCGGCTAATCGAGCAATCGGGACTCGCGGGGCCGAGCAAGATACATAATCCAAGTCGATATGATGGCAGAAACGAATCGATTCGGGATGTCCCCCTTGTTCACCACAAATACCCACTTTCAATCCAGGACGAGATTTACGTCCCCATTCCACCGTCATACTCATCAATTGACCAACTCCCTTGACATCCAACACTTCAAAGGGATTGTCTTGCAAAATTTCTTTCTCGTTGTACAACGGTAAGAATTTATTTTCCGCATCTTCCCGTGAAAACGAGAAGGTGGCTTGAGTCAGGTCATTAGTCCCGAAAGAGAAAAATTCGACAATTTCAGCTAACTGTGGCGACCGCATACATGCCCGCACCGTCTCAATCATGGTGCCAAATTTGAAATTCAATTTCAACTTGAGTTTACCTTCTACCAGGGCGCGAATTTCATCTACCGACTTTTTGACATGTAACAATTCTTGAGAAGTAATGACTTGTGGCACCATAATTTCTGGATGCACATCAATCCCTTGTCTCATGCACTCGCCAGTCGCTTCCAAAATAGCACGAATTTGCATGGAGTAGATTTCTGGATAAGTGATGCCCAACCGTACTCCGCGATGTCCTAGCATGGGATTGACTTCGTACAATTCACGAACCTTCCGTAACATCAGTTCTTTCTTCGAAATCACACTATTCACCATCTCCTCACCCATCTCATTGAAGGGGGCCGGCATTTCTTTCAGCAACTTCCCAGAAGCATTTTGTAGTAGCCGCATACTGCTAATCAAGTCTCCCATTCCACGCACAGTAGCCCGTAATTGTTGGAGATGTTCAATTTGTTCCATTAATTCGCGTTCGGTCGGCAAAAATTCGTGCATGGGCGGGTCTAACAAGCGGACCGTGACCGGGCGTGGCGACATGGCGGCAAAGATTTCTACAAAATCTTGACGTTGTATGGGCAATAGTTTATCCAAAGCCGCTTGCCGCTCGGCTTGATTGGCGGCTAAAATCATCTCAATCACCGTGGGCAAACGATCCACGTCGTTAAACATCCGCTCAGTCCGGCATAAGCCAATCCCCATCGCACCATATTCCACGGCGCGTTTGGCGGCGGCAGGGGTGTCGGCATTGGCCATGACTTTCAATTGTGCCACTTCATCCGCCCAGGATAATAAAGTTTTTAACTCCTCGGAGAAGGTGGGAGGAATGGTAGGAATTTCACCTAGATAAACATTGCCAGTGCTACCATCAATGGTAATCACATCGCCTTCGCGTAGCGTATAATCACCAATCACGGCTTGCCGCAATTTGACATCTACCGCAATCCCTTCGGCCCCGGCTACGCAGGCTTTACCCATGCCACGAGCGACGACGGCAGCATGAGAAGTTTTACCACCGCGACTGGTCAAAATACCTTGCGCCGCAAAGAAGCCGTGAATATCCTCTGGTTTGGTTTCTTCTCGGACCAAAATGACTTTTTCCCCGGCTTTACCCAATATTTCAGCATGATCAGCATCAAACACACATTTGCCACAAGCAGCCCCTGGCGAAGCGGGTAAACCGTGAGCAATCGCTTTCATATCGGCGCGTAAACTCAATTGTGGATGCAACAATTGTTCTAAGAGATCCGGATTGACTCGCAACAAGGCTTGCTCCTTACTAATCAATCCTTCCTTAAACATTTCGACCGAAGTACGAACCATAGCAGTCGCATTCATTTTGCCGTTGCGCGTTTGCAAGCAATACAGTATACCTTTTTCAATGGTATATTCATAATCTTGTACTTCGTGATAATGAGACTCTAATTTATTTCGCAACTCTACCAATTGCTTATATAATGAGGGTATTTCGGTTTCCATCTGTTGCACGGGTTTGGGCGTGCGAATGCCGGCGACCACGTCTTCGCCTTGAGCATTGACCAGATATTCACCGTACATCTCATTTTCGCCGGTCCCTGGATTACGCGTAAAACCTACGCCCGTGGCACTGTCGTTACCCATATTGCCAAATACCATCGCCACGATATTGACCGCGGTACCGTGGGCTTGGTCCGGAGTAATATTAAATTCACGACGATAGTCAATCGCGCGTTTGCCCATCCACGAATTGAATACCGCAGTAATGGCTAATTCTAATTGTTCAAAGACATCTTCTGGAAACGGACGACCGGTATGATGCTGGACTACTTTCAAGAAGAGTTCAGCAATTTCTTTCAAGTCTTTGGCAGCTAAATCCACATCCTCTTTAACGCCAGCTCGTTTTTTGATCTCAGTAAATTTCTCGTCAAATTGTTCATCTGGTACACCTAAAGCAATTTTGCCATACAATTGAATAAAACGTCGGTAAGCATCGTAACCAAACCGCTCATTCTTGGTTTGTGCAATCAAACCTTGTAAAGTTTTAGCATTTAGACCGAGGTTCAAAATGGTGTCCATCATTCCCGGCATTGACATGGCAGAGCCAGAGCGCACCGAAACCAATAAGGGATTATTGGGGTCGCCGAAACCTCTCTTAGTGGCGGTTTCCACCGCTTTTAGATGCTGTTTAACATCTTCCATCAGTCCCACCGGCAAGATCCGATTAGGGGTATCCAAGTAGGTTAAACAAGCCTCGGTGGTGATGACAAAACCAGGGGGGACGTTAAGACCAATTTGGGTCATTTCGCACAAATTGGCACCTTTTCCGCCCAGTAATTTCTTATTTTTACCGTCACCTTTTTGAAAGGAATAGACGAATTTGTTGGCCATAGTTTATAGCTCTCCTCAAAGTTGTGGTGTTATTTAGTAAAAAGTAAAGATTTGACAACTTTTGGAAAGTTGTCAAATCCAAAATCGTAAAGATTTGACAACTTTTGGAAAGTTGTCAAATCTAAAATCGTAAAGATTTGACAACTTTTGGAAAGTTGTCAAATCTAAATCGTAAAGATTTGACAACTTTTCGAAAGTTGTCAAATCTAAATCGCCATTATAACCAATTGAGTTATTTTAGCAACTAACGAGTTGGAAAATATTAGGAATATCTTTTAACTTGCTATCTCAAACCATAATATGCTACTATAATTCGCTAGATTTTTCAATTCTTAACGAGTGGTAAATTTTTATTTTTAAAATGTTCTATATTTTTCAATTCATTAAGCGTTGGAAAAACTTAAAAACTTATTTACCAAACTTATAAGGTGTACAGATGAATAATTCTCTCAAACGTAATTACAATCCAAATGTAGGGTTAAGAGATTTTTTGGCCCTGGGGATTACCGGTGTTTCCGTGTTAGGGGTGATAGCATTGGCTTTTATCGTGATTATGCGTACCACCGATGCGCAGCAAGTCAATACTATATTCACTGCCGTGTTACCTCTGCTAGGAAGTTGGGTCGGGACGGTGTTAGCTTATTACTTCTCCAAAGACAATTTTGAAACCGCTAACCGTAGTTTATCTGATATGGTGGACAAGATTGGACCTCAGGAAAAGTTAAAGTCGGTCACCGTGTTGGAAAAAATGATTACCAAAGGCAAGATTTTTTACAAAAAAACCTCTGAAGTGGGTCAAACCAAATTGGTGGATATTCTCCAAAAATTCAATGAATCTAATGAGGTCTGGAGCCGATTGCCAATTTTAGATGACCAAGACCGTCCTGATCGCATTATCCATCGAACTTTGATTGATAAGTATTTGGTGGATAAGTTATGGAATGCTGACCCTGCCGCCGGGCCTGCCATGAGTTTTGATCAATTTACGGTGCAAGATTTATTACAAGACCCTAAATTCGTACAGTATCTCGACGCTAATTTTGCGACCGTGAGTGAGAGTAGCACTCTCGCCGATGTCAAAGCGTTGATGGATAGTATTCCAGAGTGTAAAGATGTGTTTGTCACCAAAAATGGGACTAAAGATGAGCCCATTTTAGGTTGGATTACGAATGCCATTATTATAGAAAATGCGAAGATTTAGATGCGGTTAGATTTTCGGTAGTCCTGAAATGTGAGTGAAATAACAACGTTAGCGGTGCCAAGCCCCAATGCCATTAAGTTAAGCCAAAGTTACGGCGTTGGAGTCCACAGCTTCAGCTTTAGAAACGCCGTCTCACTTTGACCAGTCTCGTCCAAAGCTGAAGGTTTGGACTCCAACGCGCCTTAACTTAATGGCATTGGTCCTAAGCCCTCGAGGCTTAGGACCGCTAGTTTTACCCAAATTCCTATTGGTATTGGTGTTGAACCGGATTTCGCCGTTTACAGAGTGGACCAGATGACTTCTTCAATTCTCCCCTGTCAATCCTTCAATTCATCACTCCGCTACTCCGCAACAGCAAAATAAATACACCCCACTTGTTCATAATTTGGGTCAATGGCAAAGCGGATACGTTCCAAGAAGCCTTGAAATCCCAACACTGTAGGCCCAGTCCAGGTTTCACAAAATAGAAAAGTGCCCTCAACTATTAATGGTTTTCCCCAGTGGGCGGTTAACCCTACTTCCACACGATAGAGATTCCCGTCAAACATGCCGAGTCTGGTATGAATGCTTCTGGTGCCAACCAGGTCCCCTAAAGGCACATTTTTCTGAAAAAACCACTGATAAACAGTACGGCTGGCTAAAGAAAGTTCAGCTCCTGTATCTAATAAGGCCATTTCTTCCATCTGGAGCGCAGGAAATTCGCATTCAACTCCTGTAATTAGTTTATATGGTCCAATTTCATACAAAAATCGTAGATAGGCACCGCCGGTACTCCATTGGACAATTTTCTGGTTATGGCAATAGAGATTATTCATAATCGGTTCATAGTCTAAGCCAGACTAATAAATAAAGCGAGGTTCAATTGACCAGCGCTTTCGATAGCCTTATACAATTCCAAAGCATCATGATTAGCACCTAACAATACCCCTCGATGCAGAGCTATCCACTGTCCTTGATACTCCTGATGGTGTTGTTTCAACCACTCAATATCTTTGCGGACCTCTGCCGCGGTGGTAGGCTTGCAAACTGTGTTGCGGTTAGTCAAAATCGTCGGTTTTGGAATGCGGTCAGACATGTTAAGGTTTCTCTTTGGTAGTAGTGCTAAAATGAGAGATTTAGGTAGTCATCAAGATTTGACAACTTTTTCGAAAGTTGTCAAATCTACTAGGCATCAAGATTTGACAACTTTTCGAAAGTTGTCAAATCTAAGATAGTACCCAGATTTGACAACTTTTCGAAAGTTGTCAAATCTAAGACCAATCAAGATTTGACAACTTTTTCGAAAGTTGTCAAATCTGCGTTCAAATCTTTATACTACAACACAATCTGTTCCAATTCTAATTCCGCCGGTAATTGGGCTAAAGTATTCACCTCACCCAAAACGGCTATATTGGCCTGTGGTGGTTGCAAATAAGTGTTGGCTACTCGTTGCAAATCGGCAATCGTTACCTGTAAAATTTTTTGTCTAAATTCACGACGTTGTGCGGGAGTCCGCCCATGCAAACTGCTGAAAAAACTTTTAATTGCATCACCGGCCGGTGAGCCAGGACGGTCAATCCGACTAATAATTCCCAAAATGGCTTCTTCTAAGGCCCGTGGCTCATGGGGAGTCGTGTGTAACCAGTCCAGAGCACGGTCAAAATCATTTAAAGTCTCTAACAACCGTGGGTCACGATAGGAATAAAAGCGAAAGGCTCCGGTATCGCTGTCGTAACTAGCTCCTCCGCTATAGGCCCCGCCTTGCTCACGAATCGCAGTATGTAAAAAACCATTGCGTAAAAAATCTCCCAACACTGTTAATACGGGCCCATCAGGATGGCCAGAAGCGACCGTAGGATAAGCCTTGGCGCAAAAATTGACTTGAGTGCTGGTACTCCAAGCCTGTCTGATTAAGGATTTCAGTGGTAACTGCTTTGGCAGACTGGCTCCGAAATCGGCTTGATTTAAAATGGCCCCGGCTCCCCCTGCACTGGTCTGCCAACATTGCTGTAAAGCGTTAGCAATCTCTTCATGTTGCGGGCCTTCACTCACCACTAAAAATTGTCGCGGAGTGGTCAATAATTGATCCCGAATTTGTGCAAATTGTGAGGCTAACTTAGCCAGCGCATCGGGGTCATCTAAACGGTCATCAATGACTTTGAGTTTCTGCATTCCAACTAATCCATGCCATTGATGAAATAAGGCCCCGGTGGGACTAATCCCACTGCTAGAGGCAGTCAGCACTAATTGGTGACCACGAGAAGTGATACTATTATCGCTATCCGCACGAGATTGGGCGATTAATTCACGCAATCGTTGCCACTCATCAAAGCGAGCACGCTCTAAAGTTTCTCGCAATAATTCAGTTAAAGCCTGTTGATTACGTACTAACGATTTACCCGATAAGGAAAATACACCACGCACGGTTTGCACATCACTAATATTACCCCGCACCGATAATCTAGTACTGATTCCCCCAGTCACGGCGGCTTGCCAAGCGACTGTTTCTAAATAACTTTTATCACCGCACCCCACTTCAGTGAGACATTCGCAAAACAAGGGCAATAAGTCTAATAATTCCTCTGCTAAGGGCGGTAACTCTACAATAATTTTTTGATAGACAATCCCATTAGTCCCACGAGCAAACCAAGTAGTAGGAAATTTTAACAGAGGACGCTCAATCCCTTCTGGAATAGTTAAATCAGCGGCAATATCAGTCAAATCCACTTTGGGCAACATGTCGGCATCATCTTTAGTTTGATGGCGCAACTGCAAGGCTTTAGTTTGTGCAATAATCTGAACTTTTTCCGCCTCCGTTAAGCTCGCCTGTGTTGCCTCCAATTGTGCCGTTTCTGCCGCCACTAGACTGCTCGCCAGTTGCGCATCTGGGGCCATGACTAATCTGACACAATGGGGATTATTTAAGAGCCAACGACGCACTAAGTTTGGAATAAAATCGCGCTGTTGCGAGTCCTGTCGTAACCGAGTTAGCACCGGGTCAATTTCTAAAAATGCCACCGGGTCACCGCCATGTATCATTGGCGATAACGCATTGATTAGCAAATGCAAACCATATGGAAAGTGATCGCCGGTAATTTCCCGCTGACTTAACTCAATTTGATGTAACACCGCATCCACTTGCGCTTGTGGCACCCCTTGCTCGGCCACTTGCGTCAATACTTGTAAAATCAGTTTTTCTACCGCTTCCGCTTGGGCCAGATTGGACCCTTCCAACCCACAAATGAAACTGACCTCACGGGCACTATCATCCAAGCCACACAACGGTGAAGGTGCCGTCCCTAAACCAGAAGTTTCTAACGCTTGGCGTAACGGACAAGCACTATTATCCAATAACACTCCCGTCATCAAATGGGTACTTATCATCTCATAGATATTTGTGCTATGACCTAGTAACCAGGCCAATACAATATGAGTTTTATCTGAGAGTGAGTCAGCGGGCGTGGTCATCGCATAATGAGTAACCACTCGTTGCGGTTGCGTATACCGTTGCTCGTCAGGAATCGTTAATTTCAGGTCCAGTTTCGAAAAATGATTCAAAGCCCCCTCGCACATCCACTCCTGATGAGATTCCGCCGGACGGTTGCCATAAGTCATAAAAATCGCATTCGACGGATGATAATGCGTGGCATGGAAAGCCTTCAATTGAGCATGAGTCAATTTGGGAATTTCCAAGGGATTACCACCACTATTATGATGGTAAGTAGTCGTAGGAAATAAATGGTGATGCAGATGATGCCATAACATATTGATAGGCGCACTCATAGCCCCTTTCATTTCATTAAACACTATCCCTTTATAAATCAATGGAGATTGCGGATCATCAGGCGTAACAAATTCCACCCGATAACCTTCTTGAGCAAAATCAATTGCTTCCAATTTTGGGAAAAATACCGCATCTAAATACACCTGTAATAAGTTATGAAAATCCTTAACATTTTGGCTGGCAAATGGATAAGCGGTCCAATCACTGGCCGTAAAAGCATTCATAAAAGTATTTAGAGAGCGGCGAGTCATTAAAAAAAAGGGGTCGCGTACAGGATAACGTTGACTGCCACACAACGAAGTATGTTCAAGAATATGAGCAACTCCTGTAGAATCTTGTGGCACCGTTAAAAATGCGACCAAAAACGCATTATTGTCATCTTCGGCCGCCAAATGTAAATGACGGGCACCTGTCACTAGGTGATGATATTCTTGAACTTCTAAGTTTAAATTATTAATTCTGACTTGACGTAGCAGACTGAAAGCAGGATGCGACATTTAATATCCTTAATGGGTTAGTTAAAATTTAACCTTGATAATTGACAACGATAGATTTTATACTACAGTGATTAGATTTTCCAAATTTTTTTAAAAAGAGACTAGATTTTCCCCAGGTTAAAAATTTAAAAATTTGGAAAATCTTACTCATTCAACCTCCAATCCTATTAACTTCGACCATAACGAAAACATGGTAAGTAAACCTTTAGTGCTTGTCATTGATGACAGTTTGGTAAATTTAGCCTTCTTAGGCGATATTTTAGAAAAAAACCATTTCGATATCGTACTGGCCAATAGTGGCGAGCGCGGTTTGGCTATTGCCAAACAATCTCACCCTGACATTGTCTTACTAGATGTGGTCATGCCTGGTTGGGATGGTTACGAAACCTGTGAACGAATTAAACAAGATACCGAATTAGAAAAAATTCCCATTTTATTCCTTTCCGCACTAGGCAGCACGGAAAATAAAGTACGGGCCTTACAAGCCGGCGGAGTAGATTATGTCAGTAAACCGTTTCAGAAAGAAGAATTATTGGCACGAGTACGAACTCATATAGAATTGGCACACTTACGTAAAAATTTGGAACGCGAGGTCGCTAATAAAACCGAAAGTATTCAATCGCTATTTGAAGCATTACAATTGGCTTACGAAAAAACTCAACAAGCCTCGATTCTAAAATCCCAATTCTTGCGAAATATCAGCCACGAATTTCGTACTCCTATGAATATTGTCTTGGGAATGTTAGAAATGTTGGTTGAAGAAACGGAATTAACTCAGGAGCAACGACATTACACGGAAGCAGCCGTGAATGCGGCCAAGCAGTTAATGGATATTCTGGTCAACATGCTGAATTTTTCCCAACAGTTTAACAACGAGCTTAAACAAATCATTACCGATTTTGAAATTCCGGACCTGGTAGATAATGTCATCAAAAACTTAGCCGCCCGCATGAAAGCTAAAGATTTACCTCTGATCACAGAAATTGCCCCGCAATTAAATAAACCGTTACGTGGCAATAGTGATTACGTCCACAAAATTCTAAGCAAATTGCTAGACAATGCCATTAAATTTACCGCTCAAGGCGAAATTATCATACGTGTTGATGAGATTGAAACAGCAGACCATAAATGTTGGATTCGTTTTGAAGTTAAAGATACCGGCATTGGTATCTCCCCAGAGCAACAAACTTACTTGTTTCATACTTTCTATCAAGTAGATGGGTCTCCTACTCGACTTTATCAAGGGATCGGTATGGGATTAGCGGTCGCTAAAATGTTTACTGAACAAATGGGCGGCAAAATCGGGGTCACCAGTGCCCTCAGTCAGGGTAGTTTGTTTTGGTTCCAAATTCCTTTGGATTTAAAGAGTTGACAACTTTCGAAAAGTTGTCAAATCTCCAAGATTTGACAACTTTCAACAAGTTGTCAAATCTCCAAGATTTGACAACTTTCAAAAAGTTGTCAAATCTAACTCCAAGATTTCCAAGATTTGACAACTTTCGAAAAGTTGTCAAATCTAACTCCAAGATTTGACAACTTTCAAAAAGTTGTCAAATCTAGTTCCGATTTCAAAAGATTTGACAACTTTCGACAAGTTGTCAAATCTAGTTTCAATCTAATTCAATCACCCTAACACACTAAATTTTAAATTTAAAAATCTAAATCACACTCATGTCCATTAATTATCTCGATACTCTGCTCCAAAGCATGGCTAACCGCCTACAACACCGCTTTCGGAGTTATCCACCAGAAGACACACTGATGATCGGTATACACACCGGGGGCGTATGGGTAGCAGAGCGACTACATACCTTACTCCGGTTACCGAAACCACTGGGACAACTTAACATCGCTTTTTACCGTGATGACTTCACCCGTATCGGTTTACATCCCCATGTGACTCCTTCGACCCTACCGATTAATATTGAAAATCGCCATATCATTTTGGTCGACGATGTCCTCCACACCGGGCGGACCATTCGAGCCGCGTTCAATGAAATTTTTGACTATGGCCGACCCGCCAGCATCACTTTAGCCGTGTTAATTGAACGCAATGGGCGGGAATTACCGATTCAACCAGACATCGTTGGTTGCTCCCTGTGTGTAGAATCCAATAAACATATTAAACTTTGTGGTCCTAACCCCTTACACTTAGAAGTTCGAACGACCGATGAATAGCATCCAATTAGACCCCCAAGGTCGCTTAAAACACTTTTTAGGCATCGAAGGACTTCGCCGGTCCCTGCTGCTAGAGATTTTAGACACCGCCACCTCCTTTCTTAGTGTGGAAGCCCAAGTAGTGAAAAAAGTTCCGTTATTACGCGGAAAGACTATTGTCAACCTATTTTTTGAACCCAGCACGCGGACCCGCACCACTTTCGAACTAGCCGCGAAACGTCTTTCCGCCGATGTGCTCAATTTCAACATCAGCACCTCCTCCACCAGTAAGGGAGAAACTCTACTCGACATGTTGCACAATTTGGAAGCGATGAACTGTGATCTGTTTATCGTGCGTCACGAAGCCGGCGGTGCCGCGCATTTCATGGCTCAACACGTCGCCCCACACATCAGCATCATCAACGCCGGTGATGGTCGTCATGAACATCCCACTCAAGCCATGCTAGACATGTACACCATTCGCCAATATAAAGGAGACTTTACACCACTCAAAGTCGCCATCGTCGGCGATGTCCTCCATTCCCGCGTGGCCCGCTCCGATATTCATGCGTTAACCACGCTAGGCGTAGCCGAAGTGCGGGTAGTCGGCCCTACCACGTTAATTCCCAAAGGCATTGAAACCCTTGGCGTTAAAGTATTTCATCGCTTAAAAGAAGGACTAAAAGCAGTCGATGTCATCATCATGTTACGACTGCAACGTGAACGCATGGACAGCGCCCTAATTCCCAGTGCCCACGAATATTTTCAATACTATGGTCTCACCGAAGCCGCTTTAACCGTCGCACATCCACAAGCCATTGTTATGCACCCAGGCCCCATTAATCGCGGCGTGGAAATTGATTCTCCAGTAGCCAATGGTAACCGCTCAGTAATTTTAGCCCAAGTCAGTAATGGCATCGCAGTACGCATGGCAGTCATGGCCATGACCCTAGGTGCCATCATGGAAAAAAAGGAGACTCACGTATGACCACCCTGAGTATTATTGGCGGACGAGTGATTGACCCCGCTACTCACTTCGATGCGATCACCGACCTACATATTGCCGACGGCAAAATTCTCGCCATTGGCCTCCCACCGGCAAACTTTACCGCGCAACAGACGATTGAAGGTCATCAACTGGTAGTTTGTCCTGGACTCATCGATTTAAGTGTACGTTTAAGAGAACCTGGCGCTGAACATAAGGGCACTATTTTGAGCGAAACTACGGCGGCGGCTAATAATGGGATTACCACCCTCTGTTGTCCACCGGATACCAATCCGGTCATTGATACCCCAGCGGTCGCTGAATTGCTACAACAACGAGCGGCTCAAGTTGGCAAAGCCAAAGTCTTACCGATTGCTGCCTTAACTCAAGGTTTACGCGGTGAACATTTAGCCGAAATGGGGGATTTGCGCGAAGCTGGCTGTATTGCGGTAAGTAATGTCCATCCCATTGTCAATACCGAAGTGTTACGTCATGCGATGGAATACGCCGCCAATTGTCAGTTAACGATTTTTCTTCAGGCGCAAGACCCCTGGCTCGGTCGCCGTGGCTGTGCCCATGAAGGTATCACCAGCATTCGCTTAGGTTTATCTGGCATTCCCGAAGCCGCCGAAACCATTGCTGTAGCCCGTGATTTATTGCTCATTGAAATGACCGGCGTCACCGCGCATTTTTGTCGCCTCTCCACGGCCAAAGCCGTGGCCATGGTTAAACAAGCGCAAGCTAATGGTTTACCGGTGACTGCGGATGTCAGTGCTCACCACCTATTTTTAAGTGACACCGCAATTAAACATTACAATAGTCAATGTCACCTCTTCCCTCCGCTACGTAGTGAAAGCGACCGCGCCGGTCTGCGAGAAGGGTTAAGCCAAGGCCATCTTCAAGCCATCTGCTCCGACCATCAACCACATGAAGCCGACGCTAAATTAAGTCCTTTTGCCATGACCGC
>DZAL01000164.1:5170-15519 GCA_022729575.1 Thiomargarita sp. | reverse complement strand
CAGATTTGACAACTTAGATTTGACAACTTTTCGAAAGTTGTCAAATCTTGACCGTTGTACCAGATTTGATAACACCAAATTTGACAACTTTTCGAAGGTTGTCAAATCTTGACCGTGGAAGACTCAAAATTATACCGTCGCGCTACCGGTAAAAGTGGTTACCAACACTTTGTTAAGATTGTTACCGTCATCATAGCCTTTTTGCCAATAACCGGCGGCTGGTGTGCCAGCCAGGTATGGACATTCTGATCTAGGTAGATTATAATAATGACACGCTCTAAAACCATCAAGGTAAATGTTAATTAACTTCAGGTTGGTCATAAATAACCTCTTAGGTTGCTCAAATTTGTAATTGTTTATAAGTACTGAAGCAGAAATTTTCTCGTATGGTCTTTCGCCCCTCTCCCTCTGGGAGAGGGGCCGGGGGTGAGGGAAAATACCGCCGAATTTTTGCTTCAGTACTTATATGTCCTTACCACCAACTATAAGTATTGCCTCTAACCCAAGGGGCAAAGCATGGTAACTCACCTTACGCACGGTTAACTCAACCACCCCCTACCCCGCCTTAGCAAGGAGGGGAGTAAGCACCACCGGCATTGCAGGGGATATTCCCCGCCTTAGCAAGAAGGGGAGTAAGCACCACCGGCCTCGCAGGGGATATTCCCTTAGCAAGGAGGGGCTAGGGGTGGTGGTGCGTAAGGTGAGATGGTAATTCTTTTCTACTAATAGGTTAAGTAGGTGAAATTAATTCTCACCTACTTAACCTGCCCAAATAGCAAGTTAACAAGTCACTAGATTATTCTCTACCACATAACCATGTTGACTGCTTTGCGCTCTAAGGAAAGCGTAAATTTCATCTTTCAGTATAACTCTTTTCTTCTTTAAAGTTTCCGCATAAAAATCAGAGACTGGTTCAATATTTTGCTCAATATCACGAATTTCCTGGTCTAACGCATGATAATCAGCGTAAATACCTTGAAATTCAATGTGATGAGTTTGTAGGGTATCAATCAAATCTCGATATTCAGGAAATTCATGAGGAATATCGTGGGGTTCTCCAAACATGTTTCAACCTCCTTTTTTTAAGAGCAAGAGCATAGACGCTATATCTCAAATAAAGTAGTAAACTTTAAAAGTTACCACAACGCCTAGGTTTTTGATTGAACAATTAAAGTACCAAAGGTCTGAAATGATTAACACTTTGCGGTACTTCATATAATTATACTTAATTAAAGTAGATAGCGGCCACCGGCCCAGGTCTGCTAACCAATTAATATTAGAATAGTTCATCGATTGGCCGCATAACTCCTAACCCTGCTGATTCTATCAATCGAATCATTTCATTGTCAAAAAAATTTTGGACTGTAGGATTGTATACTTTTTTACTGACTTCTTGATAAATATAGTAATATCCTTACCTATTTGTTCTGCAATGAATTTGGCCAGTAGGGATAACACCCCTTCGAGGGGTGTTATCCCTCAGAACTCAAGTACAATGGTGGATGAATATTACTATATATTCATCATCACTATGTTTGTGCGTTTTTTTCGTACCATACTTAAATACAAGCATTGATACACGCAATGCAGTTACTTTTTGTAGTTCTAAAATATTGTTAGCTAAATCAATTAATTTATTTTTTATGTATTTAAATATAGCCTAAACCATGAAGTATTAACACCTATTCTACTAATTTAACTATTTTATATGCGTAAATTTCTGACAGATTTGACAACTTTCGAAAAGTTGTCAAATCTAAACTTCCTGATAAATTTTTACCCAAAGAAATTTAGCTTTACTCTCTGAGAGAAACATTTTATGATATAAACTTTAACCCTTCAGGTGTCTAAACATGAAATACTTTTTGGCAACTTGCTTATGGTTACTACTGACCGTTACAGTTTACAGCGAAGAAGAACAACCGGCTACAGTACCTTTTGTCACCATACAAACTAACTTCGGTCTAATCGAAATTGAATTAAACCCTCTCAAAGCCCCTGAAACAGTGGAAAATTTTTTAACTTATGTCAAGGCCGGCTTTTACGAGGGCACGATTTTTCACCGGGTCATTTATAATTTTATTATTCAAGGAGGAGGTTATGACACTACCTACGAAAAGAAAACTACGCGCTCCAGCATTCCAAATGAAGCGACCAACGGCTTAAAAAATTTACGTGGTGCCATCACGATGGCGCGTAGCGCATTACCTCATTCCGCCACTTCACAATTTTTTATCAATGTGAAGGATAATAAATTCCTAGACTACCAGTCGACAACCCCGGCGGGCTGGGGTTATTGTGTGTTCGGCAAAGTGGTAGAAGGAATGGAAGTGGTTGATAAAATTGCCAATTTACCTACTGATGGCGATGGCCCGTTTCGCCGCGATGTCCCGCAAACCGCAGTAGTCATCGAAGCTATGAAAATCGAATATGGGCCTACCTCGGGTTCAATGAATAATATTAATGCTACTCTGGAACCGCCAGTTAAAGCAAACACGGTGACTACAAATCAAGTCACCGAAAAAACTTCAAAACCTACCGCCGTAGAAATGCAACAAGATATGTTATCTGAAGATGACTCGAACTCTGAAGGGAACGTTAGCGCTGCTACCGGTGAAGAAAAAGTCCTCGCCAATGACCAGAAGGAAGATAAATCGGCGAATAAAACCTCAGAGGAGACGGTGGCGGCCGCCAAAGGTGACAGCAAAGGGAAACCTAATGCCGACGAAGAAAGTGACTCTGCCACCGCTAACCTTGAGGATATGACTGATAACGAAGCCGACCAGCAAACTGATAATCAAACGGATAAACCAGAAGATAAACCAGAAGATAAACCAGAAGATAAACCAATTCATACCAACTCAGCAACGACAGAAATTGCCGCTCAAAAGCCTACTGCGGTCATAGCAAAAGAAAAAATAGTGGCGGACCTGACCACCACGACAAATTCATCTGCTCACAGTGAGTTAGTGCAACCAGACTCCACCATTTCCAAAAATCGTCAACATCAGGAGAACTTAGAGTCGGCGCCAACGACTAAAACTAAACCGGTTGAATCAACGGCGGCGGCTAAACTCACCGGTAAGTTTACACCGGCACCGGACTCACCGACACCACCGGATAAACCGGAACCTGCGGCTTATTAATGAACGGCTCAAGGGATAACACCCCTTCGAGGGGTGTTATCCCTGCCTTTGCTTTCACCTCCAGCCTTTCTCCCTCTGGGAGAGGGCCGGGGTGAAGGGCGTAATTCCCATACCTTCAGAGAACTATATTATTTATGCCAAAAGTAAAAATGCAAACTAACTACGGTACCATTGTGCTGCAATTAAATTCGGAAAAAGCACCCAAAACGGTAGAAAATTTTTTGAATTATGTCAATGCCGGTTTTTACAACGGTACCGTATTTCACCGCGTGATTGACAATTTTATGATTCAAGGTGGCGGTTTAGAACCCGGTATGCAGGAAAAAGCCACGCGCTCATCGATTCCTAATGAAGCTAATAACGGCTTAAGCAATAAAACCGGTACGATTGCCATGGCTCGCACGGCGGCACCTCATTCGGCAACCGCACAATTTTTCATCAACGTCGCCGATAACAATTTTCTCAATCACACTGCTCCTACTCCTCAAGGCTGGGGTTACTGTGTATTTGGTGAAGTGGTAGAAGGCATGGACGTGGTGAATAAAATCAAAATCGTAGCCACTACCTCTCACGATGGTCATAACGACGTGCCCAAAACCGATGTCATTCTTGAAATCGCGGAGCAGATTTGACAACTTTCGAAAAGTTGTCAAATCTTAGGCACCGGCAGAGTTGACAACTTGCGACCGGCAGAGTTGACAACTTTCGAAAAGTTGTCAAATCTTAGGCACCGGCAGAGTTGACAACTTGCGAAAAGTTGTCAAATCTTAGGGACCAGCAGAGTTGACAACTTTCGAAAAGTTGTCAACTCTAAACTTAAGACCAATAATAATATGTCAGAAACTCTCTTTATTGCCGATGTACATCTGGAGCCAAAACATCCCACCACCGTGGCCTTATTTCTGAAATTTTTAGCACACCGTGCCATTCAAGCGGAAGCATTATATATTTTGGGAGACTTATTTGAAGTTTGGGTCGGTGACGATGACCAGACACCAATTTATCAAACGGTTATGGCCGCACTTAAGCAATTAACGAAAACTACCCAATTACCCGTTTTTATCATGCACGGCAATCGCGATTTTTTACTTGGTGAAAAATTTATGGCCGCCACTGGCAGTCAATGGCTCCCTGACCCTAGCGTGATAACGCTATATGGCACACCTACTTTAATTATGCACGGCGATAGTTTATGTACTTTAGATGTCAAATATCAAAATTTTCGGACACAAGTCCGCTCTAGCCAATGGCAACAACAATTTCTCGCACAACCTTTAGTCCAAAGACATCAGTTGGCACAACAAGCACGAGAGCACAGTCAAACGTATACTCAACAAACCTTGCCCACTATGCTCGATGCGACTCCAGTGGCAATTACTTCCGCCTTGCAACAACATGGAGTATCTCGTTTAATTCATGGACATACCCATCATCCTGGTGATTATCCCCTGACTCTCAATGATGGCTCCCCAGCCTATCGACGAGTGGTCGGTCAATGGCAAGAAGATTCGGCCATCATTCTGAGTTGTACCCCTGATAGTTGCCAGTTGCTCACTTGGAGTTAAATACCATTTTTGGTTCATTATTCATTTTATTATTCACTTTTATACTACATCATTATCAATAACACTATGTTGGCTTTAGCAGGATACAGGATTTCTAAACAACTCTACCGAAACGCCAAAACTATCATTTATCGAGCGATTCGGGAATGGGATCAACTACCGGTGATTATCAAAATTTTGAATACCGAGTATCCTACTATTCAACAATTAACCAGACTCAAATATGAATATGAGATTACTCAAAAAATTAATAATCTTTCCGGTGTTATGAAATCTTATGGAATAGAATCCTATAATAACAATAACTTAGCATTAATTTTAGAAGATGTCGGTGGCCAATCGTTGAAAGAATTTATTACCACCCAACAGCGATTAGACGTGCCCACAATCTTAACTTTGGCAATTAAATTAGTGGATACCTTAGGAGAATTACATCAACGACAAATTATTCACAAGGACATTAAACCCGACAACCTCATTTATAATCATCACACCGGTCAAATTAAATTTACCGATTTTAGCATTTCCACCCACGGCGGTGACGATACCGTGAGCATTGATGCCACTTTATTTTTAAAAGGCACCTTAGCTTATATGTCACCAGAGCAAACCGGTCGCATGAATCGCAAAGTCGATTACCGTAGCGATTTTTACTCGTTAGGAATCACTCTGTATGAAATATTCACGGGCCAGTTACCCTTTAGTAGCGACGATCCATTGGAACTTATTCATTGTCATCTCGCCAAACTAGCGACTGCTCCTCATTTATTGAATCCCGCAATTCCTGATCTAGTCGCCGGGATTGTGATGAAATTATTAGAAAAAAATGCTGAACACCGCTACCAAAGTGCTTATGGCTTAAAAGCCGATTTACAAATCTGTTTACATCAACTACAAACCACCCACCAGGTCAAACCATTTAGTTATGGACAATATGACATTGGCGAAAAATTACAAGTACCGCAAAAATTATATGGACGAGATTTAGAGATTCAAACTTTATTAAAAACCTTTGAGTTAGTTACGCAAGGCCCGCCCCAAGTCGTCTTAATTTCAGGTGCCGCGGGGGAAGGAAAAACGGCATTAGTACACGAAACTTATAAACCACTCACCGCTAAACGCGGTTATTTTATCAGCGGTAAATTTGACCAATTACAACACAATATTCCTTACAGCGCATTAATTAACGCTTTTCAAGAATTGAGCAAACAATTGCTGATGGCACCAGCCGCGGTCCTACGCAATTGGCGAAATCGTCTATTAGCCATTTTAGGAATCAATGCCCAAGTCATTATCTCGGTCATTCCCGAAGTGGAAATTATTCTCGGACCCCAACCACCAGTCCCAGAATTACCCCCGGCCCAGGCCCAGAATCGATTCCATTTAGTCTTTCATAATTTCATTAGTGTGTTTGCTAAACCAGAACATCCTTTAGTGCTTTTTCTGGACGACTTGCAATGGGCCGATATGGCCAGTTTAAAATTACTACAACAGTTGCTAACGACTCATGAATCACAGGCATTATTCTTCATTGGTGCCTATCGTGATAATGAAATTAACGCCGCGCATCCGCTTCATCTCACCTTACAAGAGATTCAAGGTGCGGGGACTTCTATTCAACGACTTCAGTTATCACCGTTAGATTTACCCAGTGTGACACAGTTATTGAGCGAGACTCTCAATAGCCCACCTACACACTTGCAATCACTGGCAGAATTAGTCTTTAACAAGACCCAAGGCAACCCATTTTTCATTAATGAATTTGTCAAAAAACTGTATGCCGAAGGATTTCTTTACTTGAAATCACCGCCGGTCACCGCCACCACTACTGCCACCGTCGACCAGAATAAGAAAACTGCGCAGAATGAGCAGAGTAAAGTGCCCTCAATGGTCCATCGTGACTTGCGATTATTTCAAGCCACTTGGCATTGGGAATTGGCTAAAATTCAAGCCCGTGAAATTACTGATAACGTGGTCGAATTATTAACCGGCACGTTACAAAAATTCAGTCAAGCGACGCAACAATTATTACAACTGGCAGCTTGTTTAGGTAACCGCTTTCAACTACTTACCCTCAAACAAGTCTCTGGCAAGTCCTCCAGAGAACTCATGCAGTTACTCCAAGACGTGGTTACCCAAGGAATCTTATGTCCTTTGAGCGGCGAGAATTTTCAATTTTCCGTGTTTTGTAGCTCCGTGTTAAGCACGTTAGAGCCATCACAATTGACCGTTGAATATAAATTTGCCCATGACCGGCTACAACAAGCCGCTTATTCATTGATACCCAATGAGCAACGTCCGCAATGGCATCATCAAATTGGACAACGCTTGCTTCAAACTACCCCAACCGACCGACAAGAGGAAACACTCTTTAGTATTGTCAATCAACTCAACTTGGGACGAGAACAGTTAACCGAGCTCAAACCACAAGAAAAATTGGCTCGCTTAAATTTAAACGCGGGCCACAAAGCTAAAGCAGCTGCTGCTTATGAATCAGCTTCTCGCTATTTCAAGGTGGGACTGGAATTGCTAGGCGCTGATGGTTGGCAACCTCACTATAACCTTACCCTTCAGTTGACCCTAGAAATTGCTGAAATTGCATATTTAATGGGAGAGTTTGCCGAAATGACCGCCTTGACGGAAACCGTCTTGCAACAAGCGACCTCATTACTCGACCAAATCAAAGCCTACGAAATTCAAATGCAAGCCCATAAAGCACAAAATCAACCACAGGCCGCGGTACACCTGGGACTAGCCGTATTAAAAAAATTGGGCCTCACCTTTCCGAAGAACCCCCAAAAAATTCACCTCCTCTGGGGAGAAAAAACTACTCATTTGGCACTACTTGGTCAATCGCTAGCACAATTACTTCAGTTACCACCGATGACCGATGCTTACCAATTAGCCGCCATGCGAATTATGTTAAGTATCAGCCCGGCCGTATATGCGATTAAACCGCAACTATTACCGCTGATTACTTTTAAACGAATTAAATTATCGCTGCATTATGGCAATGCCTATGAATCCGCCCCCGCGTATGCCAGCTATGGTTATATTCTCTGTGCCATCGAAGGAAAAATTGACCGTGGTGTAGAATTTGGCCAACTCGCGTTACGTTTACTGGAACAACAAAAGTCCCCTGAATTGACCGCACGAGTTTGGCAAATCGTCTATGGTGTCATTACTCATTATAAGGCCCATTTACGTACCACCTTAAAACCATTGCAAGAAGCCTATCGTTGCGGTTTAGACACCGGTAATTTTGAATATGCCGCACTCTCAGCTACCACTTATGCTGGTCATGCGTATTTAGTCGGCCAGGAATTGACCACCTTAGAACGAGAAATTGCGGCTTATAGTGACTCCTTTTTGCAACTAAAACAAGAAGCCTCTTTACCATTAAATCGTCTTTATCAACAAGCCATTCTAAATTTACGCGGCTATAGCCAACAACCCATGCTACTGATAGGAGAAATGTATGATGAAACGCAACAACTCCCTTTACATCAAAAAGCCGGTGCCAGAGGCTTACTGTTTCAAGTCTATGTCCAAAAATTGATGCTCTGCTACTGGTTTCAAGACTATACCGCCGCTTTTAACCACACCTTATTAGCAAAAGAATATCTGGATGCCGTCATCGGCTCTACCATTGTCCCCCTATTCCATTTTTATGACTCACTCGCCAAATTAGCGATAATAAGTCAAGCGCATCGAACGGACCAAGAAAAGATTCTGTCCACCGTCGTCGCTAATCAGAAGCAAATGCAACAATGGGCTGCTCATGCGCCCATGAATTATCTACACAAATTTTATTTAGTCGAAGCCGAAAGAGCACGCTTCGTCGGGCAACATAGTCAAGCCCGCGAATACTATGAGCAAGCCATCACCTTAGCGCAACGATACGAATACCTTCAAGAAGAGGCTTTAGCCAATGAATTAACCGCTCGCTTTTACTTAGCCAAACAACAATATAAACTGGCACAAGTCTATTTGCGAGAAGCCCACTATGCTTATTCGCGTTGGGGTGCGGTAGCTAAAGTGAAAGCGTTGGAAAATCAATATCCATTTCTAACTTTTCTCCACTCAACCACTCAACCCAATGAGTTTACTAAATTTTCCTGGTTGCCCGTACCTGTCACGATGCCACCGACGACGACTATGACTATTCAAGGTACTCCGAAAGAATTGGATTTAGCCACCGTGTTTAAAGCTTCTCAAGCCTTCGTGGGTGAAATTGTCCTCCATCGTTTACTCGAAAAATTGATGCGCATTGTGATGGAGAATGTGGGAGCCGACAATGTGTTTTTACTATTAGAACAAAATGGTCAATGGATCATTCAGGCGAAATCTCAGTTGAATAATCCAACCGTAGAATTAATACCATCAACGTTAGAACAAGATAACTCAGAAGTTTCTTTTAATATCATTCATTATGTGGCTCGAACTAAAGAATATGTCGTCTTAAATGAAGCGAGTCAACAAGCAGGTAACTTTACCAATGACCCTCACCTGCAAAAATGTAAACCCAAATCAGTGCTCTGCATCCCTTTGGTCAACCAAGGTGACCTCACGGGTATTTTGTATTTAGAAAATAATTTAGTGGCCGGCACGTTTACCCCTAACCGTTTAGAATTGCTGTATTTATTATCTTCGCAAATGGCTATTTCTTTAGAAAATGCGCAACTTTATGCAGAATTAGAAGAAAAGGTCAAAAATCGTACCAAAGATTTAGCCGCCCAAAATGCTAAATTGATAATTTTGAACGAAAAGCTAGTTAATCTTAACCAAGATAAAAACGAATTTTTGGGTATTGCTGCCCATGATTTGAAAAATCCTCTCTCCGCCATTCAAGGTTTAGCGGAAATGATAGTCAGAGATTTTGAGGAATTATCAAAAGATGACGTTTTAGAACTGGCTCAGATGATTTCCATCAGTTCGCAACAAATGTTTGAATTAATAAAAAATTTATTAGATGTCAATCGAATTGAATCGGGTAAACTTAATTTATCTTTGGCCATATTTAACCTATTGCCAGTATTAAAAGGAGTTATCAATGATTATCGAGAACGTGCTAAAACTAAAAATCTCAAATTAATCTTAGAAGTGGCAGAAGAAAAATATTTAATTTTTGCTGACGAACAAACGGTGCGGCAAGTCTTAGACAATTTAATTTCAAATGCGCTTAAATATTCTCCCCCAGGCAAAGCCATTTATGTTAAAATTATAAAAATTGACAAACGAATACGCTGTGAAGTGATAGACCAAGGGCCAGGCCTAACCCCAGAAGACCAACAAAAATTATTTGGTAAATTTACTCGACTGACACCACAACCGACGGGCAATGAAAATTCCACCGGCTTAGGCTTATTTATTGTCAAAAAATTAGTAGAAACTATGTACGCCAAAGTTTGGTGTCACAGCCAAATAGGTCAAGGCTCAACTTTCACGGTAGAATTTAAAACTAACGCGCCGTAACCGATTTGAATTTAGATTTGAATTTAGATTTGACAACTTTTCGAAAGTTGTCAAATCTCAGCACCAGTTAGATTTGAATTTAGATTTGAATTTAGATTTGACAACTTGTCGAAAGTTGTCAAATCTCAGCACCAGTTAGATTTGAATTTAGATTTGAATTTAG
>DZAL01000164.1:0-5070 GCA_022729575.1 Thiomargarita sp. | reverse complement strand
ATTTGACAACTTGTCGAAAGTTGTCAAATCTCAGCACCTGTTAGATTTGAATTTAGATTTGAATTTAGATTTGACAACTTTTCGAAAGTTGTCAAATCTCAGCACCAGTTAGATTTGACTGTTAGATGTGACAACTTTTCGAAAGTTGTCAAATCTCAGCACCAGTTAGATTTCAAACATTATGAAAACGATACTTGTAGTAGGAGGCGCCGGCTACATCGGCTCCCAGATGGTCAAACAACTGCTGGCCACCGGTAATTACCACGTCGTCACCCTCGATAACCTCTCCCACGGTTACCGTGATGCCATCATTGGCGGAGATTTTGTCTTGGGCGATTTAGCGGACCGCACTGGACTAGACCACCTATTGGCCGATTATCAATTCGATGGAATCATACACTTTGCCTCTTTTATTGAAGTCGGCGAATCGATGCAACAGCCTGGTAAATACTACCAAAACAACGTAGCCGGCACCTTAAATTTATTAGATGCGATCATCTCCCACGGGGCACCGCCGATTATTTTTTCCTCCACCGCCGCCATTTTTGGGGAGCCACAATATACCCCAATAGATGAACAACATCCAACGCAACCTATTAATCCTTATGGAAAAACCAAATGGATGATCGAACATATTTTGGCGGATTACGGACGCGCCCACCAACTCAAATTTACTTGCTTACGTTATTTCAATGCCGCCGGCGCCGACCCCGAAGGACAATTGGGAGAACGACATCAGCCAGAAACACATTTGATACCCTTAGTGTTACAAGCCGCCAGTGGCCGACGCTCTCATCTCACCATATTTGGTCAAGATTACGACACCCCAGATGGTACTGGTATTCGTGACTACATTCACGTATACGACCTATGTCAAGCCCATCTACTGGCGTTAGAACAATTATGGCAAGGCGCTGACAGTACCGCTTACAATCTGGGAAATGGCACCGGCTTCTCCGTTAAGCAAGTGATTGAAACTGCCAACCTGGTCACCGGCAACACTATTCCAATAGTCATGGGGACCAGGCGCAAAGGCGACCCAGCCCGATTAGTAGCCGATTCTACTCACGCCAAATTAAAATTAAACTGGCAACCGCAATATGCTGATTTAACGACTATTATTACCCATGCCTGGCAATGGGAACAACAACTTATAAGGTAGGCACACATGGACTTATTAGACCGTGTCAGTGGACACTTTTCAGCCAGTATCGAACTAAAAATTCAAGCGCTGCCCCGCTTAGTCCCGCAAACCGTCAAAGCGGGTCGCCTTCTGGTAACCTGTTTGCAACAAAAACGCAAAATTCTAAGTTGTGGCAATGGCGGCTCGGCAGACCAAGCCCAGCATTTTGCCGCCGAATTGATTAATCGTTTTGAAAAAGAACGTCCTGGCTTACCTGCCATTGCACTGACCACCGACACCTCGGCACTGACTTCAATTGCCAATGATTCGATGTTTGAACAAATTTTTGCCCGACAAGTGCAAGCACTGGGACAACTAGGAGATGTATTACTGGCCTTGACCACCAGTGGTGAATCACCGAATATTCTCAAAGCCATTGAAATAGCACATCAACAGCGAATGCTAGTGCTCTTACTCAATGGTCGTAATGGCGGCCAGGCGGCTCAATTATTGAAAGAGAATGACATTGAAATTCGAGTCCCCAGTAAATCAACGGCTCGAATTCAAGAAGTGCATTTGTTGATTATTCATTGCTTATGTGATATCATTGATGAATTGTTAATAGCAACGGAGAGCAAAGTATGACTTGGAAACCTCTGCTGGCTACCACCGTAGTCAGTGCCGGTTTAGCTATGGGGAGCACCTATTGGTATTGGAATCAACGGGTTACCCTGATGGAACGACAATTGGTGCAAGTGACGAGTCATCTCAATGAATGGTCCTGGCAATGGCAAGCCTTTCAACAACGATTACCAGGGGAACCTGCCAGTCTCAAAGAAGTAAACGCCGTCAAAGAAGAATTGACCACCACGTTAACGGCTTCGGTACAAATTATCAATGAACAACAAGATGATTTACGACAACAGTTAGAACAAAATTCTCAAACCACCGTCAAGTATGTTAATGAATTGAATGGGACTCTGAAAACTTTTGTCACCGAATCATTGCACCAGAATACCGAGCGACAGACCCAGTTAGCCACCCAAATTGAGAACACTCATCAAGCCATCGAGAAGCTATTAGGCGTAATTAAACAAAAAGACGAAATGAATGCCGGTCTAATTCCGGCCGGGACCATTATGGCCTATGCAGGCCCATTAACCACGGCGATACATCAACAACTTTACCGCGCCGGCTGGCTAGTCTGTGATGGCAGTGAATTTCCGATCTCCCAATATTCGGCACTATATGAAGCCATCAAAAATATCTACGGCGGACAACCGCCAGAGACCTTCAAACTACCGGACTTTAGAGGAGTATTTTTACGCGGACTGGACTTAAATAAACAACTTGACCCACAACGAGTGCTAGGAGGTTATCAAACCGACACGAATAAAAAACACACTCACGACGCTAAAATTTTGAAACCCGATGGAACGCATGAACATCAAGGCACCACCGATAAAACCGGACTTCATCGCCACCGGCTAGAAGCCGAAGGCTACTGGTTTACCTCGAAACAACGTAATGAAAGAGCCGCCATCACCAACACGGTAGATGACAACCAAGAATACTGGACCACCACCGAGGGAATCCACCAACACCAGGTCGAGATTCCCACCAGCGGTCCCCATACTCATACCATCACCGTAGCCGCCAGTGGAGAGGAAGAAACTCGGCCCAAAAACTATCCAGTGATTTATATTATAAAATTTTAGTCACTCACCTTACGCATAACCACCCCCCAACCCCTCCTTGCTAAGGAGTAGAAAAACTCAGGTGGCGCATACTCCCCTCCTTGCTAAGGAGTAGGAAAACTCAGGTGGCGCATACTCCCCTCCTTGCTAAGGAGGGGTAGGGGGTGGTTGAGTTAGTTAAACTCAACACGATCTTACCACCACCAACCTAAAAGGTAATTTACTATGGGACTTTTTGATATGTTCAAAGCTGATAGCGGTGAGGACATGACTCCTCACTCAGCTTTCGCCACTTCCTTGATTTACATGATGAGTGCCGATGGCAATATCGGTAACGAAGAAATTGGGCAACTGCTATCGGTCCTAGGCGGTCAAGACCAAGGAGGGGTCATCAACGTCGGAGGCAATAATCGACAATTGTTAGACCGCGCAATTAAATATGCGCGTAGTAACAGCCTTGACCACTTTTTGACGGAAGCGACTCCGCTACTCAGTGATGCTCAAAAAATGTGCATCCTGACCAATTTGATTGACTCCTCGTTATCAGACGGTCAAGCCGCCCCAGAAGAGCAACAATTATTCAATAAATTTATGCAAGCCTTTGGTATCTCCGACAGCCGCTTTAAACCCTTCTTCGAAGTCATTGTCCTCAAAAATGACCGCTCGGTATTCACCAACGTCGACCACCCAAAAAATCAGGACGGGTATAAAGTGCAATTGAAGATTTAGTCATTCATCCAACCACCCCCAACCCCTCCTTGGTAAGGAGGGGAGTAGCAACCACCCCCAACCCCTCCTTGGTAAGGCGGGGAGTAGCAACCACCCCCAACCCCTCCTTGGTAAGGAGGGGAGGAACTTAACCACCCCCAACCCCTCCTTGGTAAGGCGGGGAGGAACTTAACCACCCCCAATCCCTCCTTGGTAAGGCGGGGAGTAGCAACCACCCCCAACCCCTCCTTGGTAAGGCGGGGAGTAGCAACCACCTTGGTAAGGAGGGGCTAGGGGTGGTTAATCCCCCTCCTTACCAAGGAGGGGCTAGGGGTGGTTGAGTTATCAAATATTGAACGGAATTTACTATGACCAAAATTAAAAAATTCAGTCTGACCTCTCTAGTTTTAATTGGCATCTCCACCATAACCATACCCTCACTACTCACTGGACCCGCGCAATTAATCCCCCCCATTGTTAACACGGCGGAACAGGTTTCGGAAAAAAATTCCCACTCGGTCATCCCCTTAACCACCTTAAAAGTGATGACCCTCAATCTAGCACATGGCCGCAAAGATGGATGGCATCAAATTTTTCAAAGCCCAGCCACCATAAAATCAAATTTAACTGAAATAGCCACCGTCCTGCGTCGCGAACAACCTCAAGTGGTAGCACTCCAAGAAGCCGACCAGCCCTCGTTTTGGAGCGGCAAGTTTAATCATGTGCATTACTTAGCCCAACAACCGCCATATAACTACGCAATACAAGGAGAACACGTTAAACGCTTTGGACTAACTTATGGCACCGCTCTACTCTCCCAACTACCCCTAATCAATCCTCTATCCATCACCTTTACCTACACTCCTCCCACCCCCGCTAAAGGCTTTGTGATGACTACTTTAAGGGACCCTGGTATCAACGTCGTGTCCCTCCATTTAGATTTTTCTCGCGCTTCAGTGCGTCAACGTCAAGTGGAAGAAATGGTTAAGCATTTAAAACCGTTAACCTTGCCGTTGATAATCATGGGAGACTTTAACTGTGAATGGGCTCAAGAACACACGCTACCTTGGTTGACGGCACAATTGCAATTACATGCCTATCAACCAGAATCCACTGGCCTAAAAACTTTTTCGACTTCACGAATCGACTGGATTTTGATTTCTTCAGAGTTAGAATTTATGGAATATAAAGTGCTACCCGAGATATTATCAGACCATTTTGGGATAGTGGCACAATTAAACGTGAAAAATGAGAAGAGCAAATAAAACCATAAAATCACTCTATAAAATTATCTAAAAATTTTGGTGCCGGTACCCAATTATTTTTACTTCAATAAGGGATAAAATTTTAATTCTTGACAAAACTCTCTAAATAGGTTATCATTATACGGCGTCCCAAAACACGTTTTGGGACCCAAAACGTGTTTTGGGACTCCACGTATTTTGTTAAATTACTCCCAATGAGGTTTTTCTCGTTCCCACGCGCCAGCGTCACTGCCATTAAGTTAAGCCGTGTTGGAGTCCAAATCTTCAGATTTGGACG
>DZAL01000163.1 GCA_022729575.1 Thiomargarita sp. | reverse complement strand
GAGCTTTGATAACTCATTGAAGGTTAACACCTCCATTGGTTTGGAGGGACTACCAAATCTTTAGCTTTGGCAAACCCATGTCCAAAGCTGAAGATTTGGACTCCAGCCGGATGTGAAATTCCTTAACTTAATGGCAGTGATCCAAAGCCTCTACAGGCACAAAGTGACATCGGTGGAATGTTGCAAGGAAGACCATGGTTTGGTTTGATAACCCGCTTGTTCCAACCATTCATGTCAAATTTTACTATAAAGAAAGATTCATTACATTTCCACAGTTAAACACCTACAGATGCTATCGCTGCTTTTAGCGATAGTATCTGTTGAATCGGTTAGGTACAAATTGGCTAACCATAAAGACGTTGCCACCCTACGCAAACTTTTTAATAGAGTTCACTTGACTTCTTAATAGACATTATGTGAAATTCCAACCAGCCTCAATAAAATCAACATATTAAACTGGCAAAACTCAATTTTCACATAATGTCTGATGTTCAAAGGCCACTATGCCATAGTGAAGTATTTTTACAATATTATTAGTGGATATACTTCACCTTATCTTGATGTATCTCAAACCAACGGAACAATTAACCCCTTTTTGGATTTCCCGAACTGGCTGGTGTCTCCTCCCTCTTCCCGAACCCTCTCGAGGTGGACTGTTGTCAAACCAATCTAGCTTTGAAGGAGAATTTATATGTATCACTCGACTATCAAGTTTTTGAGTCTTGACAAATGCTTTTGAATAGATTAACATAAGTAAACGGTAAAGATAGAAAACCGACGCTAGAATAACCACTATAGATTTTGTCGAAACCACTCCAGTTTATAAACACCTTTATTGACGAATGTAGGGAAGTGGAATATTTGTCTGCATCAGACTAACAGATACTCAAAAGGCATACGAAAATGCGTGAAACCAATCACCCATTATTACATACACATTCTGGAGTTTTATAGTGAATATAGTAGTTGTGGAAGATGTTAAGCTACAAAAAAGTAGTGAATCTGTGTTAGGGAAACCTAAAATGTTGATCAAAGATCAATTTCGTGATTCAGCACTGTGGGATTATGTCATTCCCCGTAATACAGATATTGTTATTGCATCATGTTACAAATCAGGTACTACGTTGACGCAACAGATCATCAATTTACTCATTCGTCAACAGAGTCATTTCGACTCCATTATACAACTGAGTCCTTGGGTGGAATCGTGCATGAACCCACCGACGGTCGAAACGCTCGAACAATTAGATTCTCCACGATTTTTTAAAAGCCACTTACCTTTTGATGCCTTACCTTATTATCCTGGGTGGAAATATATCTATCTAGTACGCGATGGGCGAGATGTGTGTCTTTCACTGTTTCATCATTGTAAGTCGTATTTGCTTAAAATGGACCGAGAGGGTAATCCTATCGACAATGGTCCTGACGATTTTTCTGAATTTTGGGAAAATTGGCTGGAAACCGGCAAACCACGCTGGGCGTTTTGGGAAAATATTCACAGTTGGTGGCAGATCCGTCATCTGCCAAATGTGTTGTTAGTTCATTATACTAATCTGATTGGAGATAAACGCAAAGAGGCGGAGAAAATAGCACGTTTCCTATCGTTGGAGTGGAACGAGGCGATGGCAGATATGGTGTGCAAATACTCCTCACTGGAATACATGAAAGAACATTGTTACCAATTTGAACCGACGGCAGGATTGTTTAAGCCCCAAACTTTTATCAATCGTGGTGTAAATGGGTATTGGAAAGGTCTGTTGCACGATGCGCAAGTTGAGCATTATGAATCGTTGGCTTATCAAAAGTTAGAACCCGAATGTGCATATTGGATGATAACAGGGACTGGCAAAACGATGCCATAATGCTCACGCAATTTGCTAGGTACTTGATCAAACGCATGGTCGGCTCCAAAATCCGTCATTGCCCGTGGTAACGGCATCGAGCAACAACGCGAGGTAATTTCGGCCGCGGTGAGAAATGGCCTAAACGGTTGTCCTGGGCCACGAAATAAAGGTTCTATAACAGCCAATCCCGCTCTAAGAAGACTATTTTAGTTGATTAAGGAACCAACTGAGCCTCAACAGCGAGGGGCCATAGAACACCTTACCACGGTATAAGAGTATTTGTCAAAGACGAGAACAAGGTTAATTTCCACACGAAAGTGAAAACCGAGAACCACCACCGACCAAAACCTCGAGTTTGAAGAAGTATCGGTAGTCCCTACCAACTAATGGAGGTATTAAAATCCAGGTGCTAACTTTTCTAAACCTTACCAGTTTTGGGTTTCCTAAACCTCACCGGTTGAGGAAACCTCGGCGATTCTAAGTTTCCTAAACCTCACCGGTTGAGGAAACCTCGGCGATTCTAAGTTTCCTAAACCTCACAGGTTTAGGAAACTTTGAGCTTTGATAACTCATTGAAGGTTAACACCTCCATTGGTTTGGAGGGACTACCTGCATTCGCCGCGAGACTATCTTCTAACACAATTAGTTGAAGTTTCGGAACCGCGGCACGAATCGCCGGAAGTAATCGTGTGGCGGCGTGCCGTTCACCATCAGTTTTATTCTCGCTCTTTGGGCGAGAGATGGCTTCGGGAAACCGCGGCCAGACCGTCTTTAGTTCTGGGTGTACGATGACGGCAGCCAACCGAGGATGAGAGTCTTGAGCCGTTCCCTTTCGGAGTAGTTCTACTACCGCATTCGTCACCTTTGAGTGGAGTATTTGAGTGGAGTAGACGAAAATTGGCCCGTGCCGTCCACGCTCCTCAAGCACCCACCTAAAAATTGGTATTTAGCTTGCGAACGTGGGAGAGAATGTTACCGCAACTACCAAGCGTGAGGCGCCCGGCAAACCGAAGAACAACGGCCGAATTTAACTAAAGACCGACGGCAACTGGTTAACGGTCCGAGTCAAGCAGACCCACAACTCAAGAATACCTTGCTCCTGTGGTGCTGGGAGAGTCGCCAGGCACGTTCTCCTCACATACGAGAATTAGCCATTAATTCCGACCATGGACCTCCACTCAAGCGCCAGAGAATTCAATTCCTCAAACGAATACAAGAAGTTGGCCACGACCACGGGGTTAAAAATACCGCGGAGTTATTATCCTTCCTACCATCGCAAACACCATCCCCTGGAACGTTGTTGGGCAAGCCTTGAACCGCACGGGAACGGTACCCTACGCGACACGGCAATGCCATTAAGTTAAGCCCGAGGTTTAAGGGATAACACCCCTCGCAGGGGTGTTATCCCTGCGGTTGGCAAGCGACTTTATCTACCGCTGTGGGGAGGGAAATACCTTAACTTAATGGCATTGACGCGACACGGTAGCTAAGGCTCGAAAGAGGGCGAGCACGATGACATGACGTGGACAGGAATCAAGGCCAGTGTTTCTCGGCTAGCGGGAGTTTACGAAACCGGTATCAAATTGACTCCATTAGAAATGGCCAAATTTGAGCATCAGATAAGACGATGTGATAATTTGCCTAACTGGGAAGTTCGTTTTGAGCCTCAAATTGGATAGAATATTTTTTTCTAGTCCCCTAAAGTTCTTCAAGACCGTCATGATCTATCTTTATCTTCACAACTACGAAACGAGGAAGCAACAATATGTTTGAAGTTCTTATGATTAGTGCGTTGATCGGCTATATTGGAAAACAACTTTATAATAAAGCAGCACCGCCAAAAACACCAGCGCAATCACTTACGAAAGAACCAATCACAACTCCAGAGAAACCGCAGACGATGGCAGAAGAACAAAAAATGAATCGTCGAGTATTTGTATCAGCCTCTTCTCTGAGTATTGCTACAGTAAGTAGTTTAGCGGTTCCCAGTTTGGGTATACTCAGTGTGCCTGGTATTATTTATGCGGGTACTCAGGTATTTCAAAATGCGTATCGAAAATTGGTGGATGAAGGGAAATTAAGTGTAGAAATACCACTGGCCATCACGTTAGTCAGCTGCGTGGTGAAAGAATACTACTGGCTAGGAAATATGGGAGCATTCCTCTACACGATTAACCGTAAAATATTGGCTACGGTGAAACAAGAGTCACAACAAAGTTTAGTCGATATGTTCCAGCAAGTGCCACGTTCTGCTTGGGTAGTCATCGACACCGGCGTAGAAATTGAGATGCCTATTCAAAAAGTTCAAGCGGGTGACCGGATTCGCGTCTATGCGGGTAGTGCCATTCCGGTGGATGGAGTGATTATCGAAGGTCATGCCAGTATTGACCAACACATCCTCACGGGTGAAGCACAACCAGCGGAAAAAGGGCCTGACGAAGCCGTTTTTGCATCAACCGTGGTACTTTCCGGACAAATTGATATACGTGTGGAAAAAGCCGGTGAACACACCATGGTCGCACAAATTACTCAGATTTTAAATAACACGGTCACCTATCGTTCCGAAACACAACTCAAAGCCGAAAATATAGCTGATAAAACGGTTGCCCCAACCCTGTTATTAGCTGGTGCCGCTTGGCCATTAGTCGGTCCAGGCAGTGCCATAGCAGTGGTCAATGCGCATTTTGGTACCAAAATGTCTATTATCGCCTCCATTGGGATTCTTCGATTTATCAAAATGATGTCGCGCCACGGCATTCTAATTAAAGATGGGCGGGTCTTGGATTTACTCAACGACGTTGATACGATTGCGTTTGATAAGACGGGGACGTTGACTTTAGAACAACCGCAGGTCGGACAGATACATTCCTGTTCCAAGTACAGTGAGAATGAGATTTTGATTTATGCCGCAGCCGCTGAATATAGGCAAACTCATCCGATTGCCAAAGCGATTTTAGCAGAACTCAAAGTGCGGTCGTTGGTGGTGTCGGTGATTGCAGAAACCGCGTATGAAATTGGCTATGGCATCAAAGTTAATTTCTCTGGGCAGTCGCTCCGGGTTGGCAGCAAACGCTTTATGGAAAAAGAAAGTATTATGATTCCCCCAGGGATCGCCAAACGCGAAGCCATCAGTCATCGCGAAGGCGATTCTTTAGTGATGGTCGCCTTAGATGAGCGGCTGATTGGTGCGATTGAACTGGTAGCAACCTTGCGCCCAGAAGCGAAAGCAATGATTCAGGCGTTAAAACAGCGTAGCAAGATCAAGTCAATTTACTTAATTTCTGGTGACCATCGTCTCCCAACGCGCAATTTGGCCAAACAATTGGGGATTGAGAACTACTTTGCCGAAATCCTACCACCAGAGAAAGCCAAAATTATTGAAGGCTTGAAAGCCTCTGGCAGAGTAGTCTGTTATATCGGAGATGGTATTAACGATGCGATCGCACTGAAAACAGCTCATGTTTCGATCTCGTTACAGGGGGCCTCCAACATTGCTACAGATAGTGCTAGTATGGTGCTGATGGGTGGTAATTTATGGCATATTTGCCAAGCCTTTGAGATTGCTGATAAATTCAATCAGACCGTGCAGAATAATTACACGCTAGTGATGGTGCCTAGTCTCATCGGAATGAGTGGTGCATTATTCCTCGGTTTTAGTTTATTGCAGACCATGTTATTGAACCAGATCAGCATTATTGCCAATCTCCTTTACACCATGCGTCCCTTAGACGAATTTGAACACGAACTGATACAGTCAGAAAAATTACTAGGGTTGCAAACTCTTAGTAGTAAAGAAACTGAACCTTCCACCGTAGATATGGTAATTGAGGCAAAAGTACCTCGTTTATCACATGTTGCGTAATTACACGTTGGTTTCGGGGGTGGAAAACCCGTCAAAGTTGACGACTCGCCGGCCAGACCTGACAGGTTTCGAAAACCTGTCAGATCTTGAAGGCTTCGCGCTTTTGACACACTAAAAATAGTGTTGCACTCAAGGTAACTGGTTACTGGCTACTTAGGAACTTGCTAGACCAAGATTACCAGAGTATTATTCATTATTCATTATGACCCAACCAAATGACCCAACCAACCAACCTTTACGCATTGCAGTTCTGGGAATGGATAAACAGACCCTGAGACTCTTAGAAATGGTATTTAATGGCCCAGGGCGGGGTGATTATACCCTGGTTGAACCAATTGATACCGCGGGAGCCTGCATTCAGCGTAGGGTGCGTTAGGCGCGTCCTGTTGCGCCGTAACGCACCTCTTTGTATCTTCTTGGCACCTCTTTGTATCTTCTGGTTAGGCGCGTGTCGGTTGGTAAGTTCTGAATCATGAATTTTCAGGTATTTTAGAAAGCCAAGTTAATTCGAAATTCGTCGCCAATTTTCGTCAAGATGTTTTCCAGTTCTTTAACTAAATTGTCGAAGGAGAGATCTGCGGAAACTGGTAACCAGGAATATTTAATAAATCGCCAAAGAATCTCAATGAGGTTCAATTCGGCACCGTGCGCAGGCCAAAATTTCAGAATTATTCCTTGCGGTTCCTACACCGGCAGTCTAGCGAGCATCTCATAACTGGTGTGAGTTGAAGATTGGTCCAAGATGATATAGTAATATCCTTACCTATTTGTTCTACAATAAATTTGGCCAGTAGGGATAACACCCCTTCGAGGGGTGTTATCCCTCAGAGCTCAAGTACAACAGTGGATGAATATTACTATAATTCGCGGTATCGAACTAGGCCCCCCTCAAACGAATAAATTCTTCAAAGCCGGCAATCACTATCTCGGAGTTGATGGCACCTTGAAAATTAAATGATTCGACTTGGTTATCCTGGGTTAACCACCCCAAGACCTTAATACGTGTAGTCCGCTTGGCAGGAACTTCCAAAAGAGAACCATAAGGTTGCCAGGCATAAGGAACACTAGGTGGTCCAGCAAAACCCGATTCATCAAAGAACCAGAGTTCGATGTCACCAGCTTGAGGTTGTGGTTTCAACTCTTGAAGTTCCGCCGGTGCGGTCTCCAATTCCTCTTTAGGGCGTCGGTCTTTCATGGTTTTTTTATTCTCTTCCAAACATAGCCGGCCGCCTTGAGGAGCCGGGTAATAGTGGAAGGACTCACTCGTTGGCCGGTCAGGTTCGCGAGTTGGGCTCGTAGAGTTACCATGGAACGCGGCTCCTGGGCCGCTAATTCAATCAATAATGGCTTTTCCGAATCGGTTAACCGGCCAGGTCCGCCGGGTCTTGGCAGGTCCGATAAACCTTTGATTCCTAATGGTTCCCAATGGTCAATCCAAGTTGAAACGGCATCACGACCAAAGTCACCAATTTGGCTAATTTGGTCAAGCGAAAAACCTTCCGAACTTAACCAAATCGCTGGTGCTCGGGTACGACACCGCGAGTTGGGAGAGTGTTTCACAACCTCCTTCAATTCATTAATTGGTTCTTCACTTAATAATGACACCAACTGGACCGGGATTTTCATAACAGTTAACCTATGTAGTAAAAGTAGTTTTTAGGAGATTAATTATACCATAAGGCGTTCCAAGCGCTGTTTTGAAACCTTGGCGAGACACACTCTCGCCCGTTGGTTTGCCGTAGTCTGGTTAACTATCTGCACTGTCTGCCGCTTCAGTTGGTAGCAATGGCAGACCGTGCGTCGTGTGGGTTGGAATTTAACTTGGGGAAAAACTAATGAACTTCTCTTTTGCGATTGACGATAATCTCTTTAACCAAGCCAATGTGACGGCTAAAAATATGAACCAATCGTTGCCCGAATTGTTGCGCGAATACTTATCTCAACTAGCGTCACAAGCCAATGTTCAACGAGAAATTGATGAATTGTACCAATTAAGTCAGCCAGGCGAAGGTCATTCCCACGGTTGGTGCTTTAAGCGGCAGGAACTGTATGAATGAAAAGAGTTTTCTCGATACCAACGTGTTGATTTACACCGATGACCAGGATTCACCGGCCAAGCAAACACGCGCCTTAGAATTGTTTGCCAACCTGCGTCGTTCCAATCAAGGCGTGATTTCGACGCAAGTGTTACAAGAATATTTCGTGACGGCGACTCGTAAGTTAAAAGTGTCTTCAAGTGTCGCACGTCGGAAAGTGGAATTGTTTTCTTATTTGCCACTAATGCAGATTGACACCCCTCGAAGGGGTGTTATCCCTGCTGGCCAAACTCATTATGGGACAACTAGATAAGGATATTACTATATTAGGATAGAGGGGCCAAAACCGCAAATGGCACCGTGCCGGCCTACCCACAGAGGTCACGGGCGGGCGGGCGGGCGTGTCGAGACCCATGCAGCTTCGGACCTTAGACAACTCCTTGAAAATACGAGTACAACGGATTGATGGGATAAACGGATAAACCCAATCAAGTACCAGGGAGGGAGGGTAGTGAGATACGGATTAATTGAATTAGGTTTATCCGCTTATCCCATCAATCCGATGTACTCGCCTTTTTACACGAGTACAACGCGAAGCAAGGTATTTGAAAAAGTGTCCGTCGTGAAGGGTGAAATCATGATTAAATGTATGTCATTTTACGTTTTCAACTCATTGAAAATACACAGGAAAAAATTTATTTAAAATAAGTTTGGGGAATTTTGATAATTATCACGTTAACTATAACTAAGAAGCACAGAATTTAATTCCAACAGAAAATAGTTGGGTTTAAATCACCCGAAGAGAGATTTGTCAACTCTTCGAGAGTTGACAAATCTTTTTGACAAATTTTTCACTTTGAGGCAAAACTACAGTCAATAACTCAGGCTGACCCCCTACCACCATAAAAAAAGATGGACTTGCTAACCGACTCCGCGAAAAATTTCGAGTCCGCAAGCCCGCTCACTTAAACTTACTTAATACTATTTTGGAGGAAAATAGGTATGAAATCATACCCACCACAACGTGCCCCGTCACACCCGTTGGCGAGACCAGACTCTCGCCCCTAACCCAGGAGTTCAAAGCGCAACTTTGAAACACCAAAACTAACTGGAGAACATCATGGCCATTTTACAAATTGCTGAAGTCAGCGACTCAGTCGTTCAACTGTATGCCAACGCCTCGGCAGCCGAACAACGGCAATTGGCACGAGTGGTAGAAGAAATTCTGGTGCTACTAAAGAACACGTCGGTCCCAACCGACCCAGTCAAAGTAGCGAAACGCAGTGAATTTGACAACCCGTTTAATACCTCGTTTCAACCACTTAAAATGAAGGGCGAAGGCCCTACGGGTTCTGAAATGGTCATTCAAGGCCGCCGATAACTTAGAAGGACTCGAACATGAGAATTTTTTGGACACTTCGGCGTGGATTAAATTGTTTTTGGAGGAAGAAGGTTCAACAAGAGTACGACAGTTTCTGGCCCAGCAAGGGTGGTCAATGGAAACAAATCAAATAGCGGTTTCGCCAATTACTTACGCCGAAGTATTAGCCACGTTGGCACGCGCAGTTCGAGGGCAACGTCTTAGTCCCGAAGGGTTTGAAGAAGCCGTGACCTTGTTTGAAGAACAATGGGCCAGTACCCAGGTAGTCACGGTTAATGCGGGATTGATAGCCCGGTCTGGTCAATTGGCTAAAGATTATGGTCTAAGAGGCTGTGATGCGTTTCAATTAGCCACCACCTTACAAGCCCAGATTACCTTATTTATAGGTGCTGACTTGGAATTAAACGACACTGCCAGAACTTGTGGTTTAAAAGTCTGGAATCCCAGCGAAGAATTACCCGAATTAGCGGCAGTAGAAGTAAGTCAACCCAACACGGGCTAACGGAATAGGAAAGGGCTTGGTTTCTTCAAGACACTTAATTTCTGTTCCTTAGACCAAGGAATAAATTTAGTTAAAAACATTTTGGGAAAAATTAGCCATTGCGACGTTTATATAACTAAGAACCAAATATTCCAACTGCACCGACGTTGGAGTCCGGAATTTATTCCGTCTACGACGTTGGAGTCCGGAATTTATTCCGTCTTATTAACCTTGAGGAAAAACTTAGGTCAACAACATCAGGCCGACCCCCTACCACCATAAATAAAGAAGGACTTGCTAATCGACTCCGCGAACAGTTTCGAGTCCGCAAGCTCGCACAACGTGCCTCATCCAGGAGTTCAAAGCGAAGCTTTGCACTAATTTATAGACCATTGACCGATGAACACCTCACCGCTTCGTGTGTATGCTGATACCTCCGTGTTTGGAGGAGTCTTTGATGATATTTTTGAAACCGCCAGTCGTGCGTTTTTTCAACAAGTGACCGACGGACGTTTTCAACTGGTTATCTCGCCTGTCGTGCAAAGAGAAATTGATTCCGCCCCTGCACCTGTGCGCGAATGGTTTGCCAGTTTGGCACCGCGATTGGAATTGATTCCACAGACCGAAGAGGCGTTACAACTTCGCCAGGCATACTTGGATGCCCAAATTGTCACTGCCAAATCGACGACGGATGCCTTTCATGTAGCCTTAGCGACGGTCGCCAACTGTCGATTGATAGTCAGTTGGAATTTTAAACACATTGTTCATTTTCAAAAGATACCTTTGTACAAGGCAGTTAATCGAAATCATGGATATGCAGAAATAGACATTTATTCTCCCTTAGAGGTGATTCATTATGAAGGCGAAGAAATTTGATTGTATGGCCTTACAACACCGTGGTGCCAGCGAAATTTATGAAGAAACCAAAGGCATGACGATTCCGGAAGAGTTAGCTTATTGGCAACGTTACACGGAGGAATTTCGACAATTGCAACAACAACGACAGCAAGCCAACCCCAAGGGCGTGTCAACCGCCCAGTGACGGGAAAACCTGCTGATTAACTACTACCTATTGAGGAAAAATACCGGTCAATAACCCAGGCTGCCCCCCTAATCACTGGACTTGACCGCTACGGTAGGTACACCCTTTGCGGAAATGGATGCGGTGGACGAAACGGCACCGGTCGGCGACCGCACCGCCCACGGCACCCTCCGTGACGACCAAGGCAATCCCATTGCCGGAGTCACCCTGGAAATCGACGGCAAAACCGCCACCACCGATGCCCTCGGCAACTGGGAAATCAACGGTCTCGTGGACGAAACCACCTACACCGTCACGGCCCGCAAAGATGGCTACACCTTTGCCCCGACGACGGTTGACATTGGTAACGAAACCCTGATGACCGAAGTGACCATTGCCGCATTGACCACGCTGAAACTGACGGCCAAACCCGACACTTGGAAAGCCATCGGCCAAGGTGAAAACTTCACTTACACCTTCACCGTCACCAATGGCGGCCAACAAACCGCGACGGGAATCACTCTGACTGAACAACTGCCCGCCGGCACCACGCTCGTCACCCTCATCACCCATGATGGGACTTGCGACCCCGCCACGACCAGTTGCACCCTCTCAGACCTCACCCCAGGCGCCACGGCCACCGTCACGCTGACCCTCAAAGCGCTGGAAGGTGGGACTTTGAAAAACGTCGCCGGCTTGACCTCCACCGAATACCCAGTGGATGTCCAAACCAGTTGAAAAGCGGTCAAACCGTACCTCTCCGTCTCCGTCACCGACACGCCCGACCCTGTAGTCATGCTAGGCACCTTGCATTACACGGCCCAAGTGGAATTGAGTGCCAACGCACCCCAACCCACCGCCACCGGTGTGACTTTGACGATGCAACTGCCACAAGGCGTAAACTTAGACGCAGTGACGACGGCCCAAGGAACTTGTGATAGCACCCAACTACCGCTCATCACTTGCCAACTGGCAGACCTCAGCATCGCCACGCCCGAGAGTCAAAGTGTGGCAACGGTCAACCTCGACGTGAAACTAGCCGACGCGGGCTTATTGGTACTCACGCAAGATGCCAAAGTCACGGCCCAGGAATATCCGGCCCACACGGTGAAAACGCGCACCCACATTTTCGTCCCTGAAGACCTAAAAGTGGATGCCGTTCTCGTCCTAGACACCACTCACAGTATGCAAGGCGAACTCAATGGCGTGATAGCTGGACTGAAGAAGTTTATTGAGGATAACATCGACCCCAGCACCTCACCCACCATTGCCCTGATTGGTTTTAAGGACGACGTGAAAGTGCTGGCCTTCACCAACGACCTACCACTCCTCAAAACAGTGATAGCGGGTCTCCAAGCCGAAGGCGGTGGCCTCGGCCCCGAAGCCAGCGTCGAAGCCCTGAATGTCGCCCTTGACCATGTGAAGGACCATGGTGTGGTTTTCTTCAGCACCGATGCCTCACCGTATGACGATGCCGATATGGAGGCGTTGGCAGCCCGACTGAAGACGCAGCAAGTGACGTTTAATGCGGTCGTCAGTGGGGATGGTGGCGATGAGATTGGACCAGATTTGACAACTTTTTAAAAGTTGTCAAATCTATCGCACCCCAGAATCGCACCCCAGATTTGACAACTTTTCGAAAGTTGTCAAATCTACACTATTCTTCACCAGACCTCGTAGGTTTCCAAAACCTACGAGGTCTTTAGCGTTTCTGACTTGACTATTTAACAATTGTTTGTCAGAATCAGAATTGGCAGAATTTTAGAATTGGCAGAATAGATTGGAGGGTTACATTCTGCAAATTTTGATTCTGAGAATTTACCGAACTCACTTTTTTTATCTGAAATAGAACTGAAAGACATTTTAGAATTGTCCGAATGATGAAACCCACCGTTTATATTGAAACCAGTATCATCAGCTACTTGACCGCGCGGTTGAGTAATGATTTAATTGTAGCCGCCCGGCAAAAGCTAACCATTGATTGGTGGGAAAACCGTCGTCCGCAATTTGAATTATACACTTCCGAAGTTGTACTTCAAGAAGCGCGGCGCGGCGACCCACAAGCGGCTAATAACCGATTGCAAATGTTACAAAACGTCCCACAATTAGATTTGATGCCAGAAACTTTAGAATTGGTGGAACTGTTTCTCGCCCAACATGCTATTCCACTGACGGCGCGTGAAGATGCTATTCATATCGCCATAGCTGTCACCTATGGGCTAGATTATTTGCTAACCTGGAACTGTCGGCATATTGCCAATGCGGAGATTCAAAAACAGTTGGCCAAACTTAGTAGCGCCGCCGGTTATGACCTGCCAATTTTATGTACCCCCGAACTGTTAATGGGAGAATAGTGATGTGGAAAGACCCAATTGTTGAAGAAATACACCAATTCCGTGAGGAACATGCCAAACGATTCAATAATGACCTCAAGGCAATTTTTGAAGACTTTAAAGCACAGGAACGGCAAAGTTCTCACCTGCGGGCGACCTTGCCGATTAAACGCCAGCGGTCGCTGACTCACCGACCTGAGACACCCGCGTAACCTGATTAAAATGACATCCAAACTCAAAGCCTGGCTACAATCAATAGGTCCAGATTGCCAATTGGAGTCCCCTGCCGTTCTAACTCGGTACGTAAGGTAGCTGTATATGGAATCGCTGGCCGCCCGACTGAAGACGCAGCAGGTGAAGTTTAATGCGGTCGTCAGTGGGGATGGTGGGGATAAGGACAGTTGGAATGAAGTGAAGTAACGATGGGATTGGACCAGATTTGACAACTTTTTAAAAGTTGTCAAATCTATCGCACCGCATGGAGTCCATTGGCCGTTGGGGTCCGGAATTTATTCCGTTAGCGGTTAGGGCCGACGGAATCAATTCCGTACTCCAACGTATTTATTTGTTATATTTGACCATGCCAATATGAAAAAATTGAAAATTTATCTTGATACCTCTGTCATCAACTTCCTGTTTGCCGAAGATGTGCCTCATCTTCGTGATTTGACCATCGACTTCTTTGAAAATTTTATCAGCCTGGATTATTATGACAGCTATATTTCAAACTTGGTCATTGCCGAAATGGAGGCCACCACGGATACTACCAAAAGAAGTCAGTTATTATCCGCACTCTCTTCTTACCCAATGATTAAACATGTACCACTTGAGAGTTCCGCAGAAATTACCAATCTGGCCCAGTTATATACGCAAAGTAACATTCTCCCACCAAAGAGTTATGCCGATGCTTTACATATTGCTATTTGTGTGGTCAACGAAATGGATATGTTACTCACCTGGAATTATCGGCATTTGGCTAATGTGAATCGGCGCCAGAAAATCCATTTGCTTAATCTTACCCACAACTATTTACATCCGTTACAAATTATTACACCGTTAGAGGTGATAGATGATGAAACTTAACTTACGTACTCCTGTGCCACAAGCACAATTGGAAGTTTGGGAAATGAAAAGTGCTTTGTATGAACGAGTCAAACAGTTACCGACAGCAGTTGCTTTACCGCGGTTACTGGAACAAGCCGCCGAAACCGTGACACGTCTTGGTCGAGAAGATAATTCCGGGCAGTCCATTCTGACTCGCCCCTAAGCCTTGGTCATGGCGATTATCAACCAAACGGCGTGATATTCTTCAGCACCGAGGCCTCACCTTATGACGATGCCGATATGGAATCGCTGGCAACCCGTCTGAAGACGCAGCAAGTGAAGTTTAATGCGGTCGTCAGCGGGGATGGTGGGGATAAGGACAGTTGGAATGAAGTGAAGTAAATTGGACCAGATTTGACAACTTTTGAAAAGTTGTCAAATCTACACTCCGCGCTCACCAGACCTCGTAGATTTTCAAAACTTACGGGGTCTTTGTTTTTCCGAAAACTTCGATAACTAAATTGATGCTTGACACTTCTGCAAAATTCGATTATACTCAACTTTTGAGTTTGCACTAACAAGGATAATATGGACCTTGAAACTCTTCGTAACCGAATAAAAGCGGGATATTATCTCGTCAAAAGCCATGCCATACAACATGCTTTAAAGAAGGATTTGAACATAAGCATATCATTGAGGCTATTCTTAACGGCAAAATCATTGAAGAATATCCAGCGGAACAACGAATGCTTATTAGTGGCACCATAACACTTACCAAAAAATTAACTATTTATCTGCATATCGTTTGTGAATATGCAGACTCCGTCTATGTTGAAGTTGTAACAGCTTACCTGCCTGACGAAACACAATGGGAATTTCCACCGTTTCGGCGGTGCCAAACTAAGAGGAAATAATTTATGACCAACCAACCCATCCCAACTTGTGGTACACATCATACCCCAAAAGAGTGGCTTCCCACTACCTTTGAATATCGTGAAGAAAATATTTCCATTCGTATTCCTAACGTGTCTGCCTGGGTTTGTCCTATAGACAGTGAAGTCTCTTTCACACCAGCAACGGTCGACGAACTGATGGCGACGGTGCGTGAACTCTACGACACCGCGAAACGGGCTAAACAACGGCGGTCTCTACTCACCGAATATATTGTTTCAGTAGCTTAACTCTTGCTATTGGCAACCCCTTCTCGACTTGAACAGGAGTCGTGTAGGGTGGGCCGAGATGCCTCACCTTATGACGATGCCGATATGGAATCGCTGGCAGCCCGTCTGAAGACGCAGCAAGTGAAGTTTAATGCGGTCGTCAGTGGGGATGGTGGCGATGAGGAGAGTTGGAATGAAGTGAAGTAGATTGGACCAGATTTGACAACTTTTCAAAAGTTGTCAAATCTATCGCACACCAGAATCGCACACCAGATTTGACAATTTTTCGAAAGTTGTCAAATCTACACTCCATGCTATCTATAGTAAAATCCCTTTGAACCTGTACTATTCCCTCTGGAGTGCAATAAGAATT
>DZAL01000314.1:3302-3912 GCA_022729575.1 Thiomargarita sp. | reverse complement strand
GATGCTTTAGATTTGACAACTTTTCGAAAGTTGTCAAATCTTGACCCCGATTTAGAATCGCTGCCTTTAGCGATAGTATCGGTTGGGGCCTGTTAGGGACAAGGTCAAACAATTACCTCTAGGCCATATTCAGCCCCTTGTTGCTGCACGACTTCACTGGCACCTAAACAAATAAATACGCCATGCACCGGCTTATCTGGATTCTGCAAGGTCACTAATTTGACCTTCAGCGAAAATAAATAAACCTCATCCACCGATGCCGATGCTTTCACTTCAAACACCGTCCGTTGATGATTGTCGGTAATTACATCAATCTCGGTCGCAAAGTGTTTCCGAAACACTTGCCCGTCAGGGTCAAATAGGGGTTGTCGAAGCTGAATCTGGTCAGCGACAATGTCTGGATTGTTCAAACCATAACGTAATGCCTCCGCAAACATATCTTCCAGAATTTCACCTTTGTCGTTACGCAACTCACCTAAAGTTAACCGTAACCATTTTTCCTGCCCTTCCATTTGCTTCAACAGTCTAGTCTGACCTTCCTGCAATTGCAATATATCTCGCTTGATACCCAATTGAGTCCGGTGCATGTCGTTAAAGCGCCGGTCTACTT
>DZAL01000314.1:0-3202 GCA_022729575.1 Thiomargarita sp. | reverse complement strand
GTTCAAAGCGCTGGTCCACTTGTTCAAAGCGCTGGTCCACTTGTTCAAAGCGCTGGTCCACTTGTTCAAAGCGCTGATTCATGTCCTCACGCAACTCGTTAAAGCGCTGATTAGTGTCCTCACGCAGTAAGGCAATTTCATCCAATAAGCGTGCAAATTCATCGCGTCTGGGAAATTGCTGGGCCAAGATGCCCTCAATGGTCATACTCACTTCGGGTTCTTGACGTAAAATCTCTGGTAAAATCCGAATCACATAATTTCGGACTTGAATCAAGTCTGCTTGACTTAACATAGTTGATGACTCCTGTAGTTGGAATGAATTTGGATTTTAGTACTCCGCACAGGGGTGCCCGTATAATTAACGGGTTTTAGCCAGGTAGAGTGGGCCACAGGTTTATCGTTGCCCACCAGATGAAGAAGGAGATGGGCAAAAACGATTTCATAAGAAGTTCTCCGATTTAGTGAGTAAAATGTCTGACGTCAAGACTGAAGAGGTCACCTCGGGTCAGACGGGGCGAGGTGACTTTGGTAATTATTGGTGGAGCCAAGACACACTGGCCCACCCTACCACCGAAATAGCCGTTAGAGTACGGCATTCATTCCGCCTGAAACGACATAAATACCGTATTCTAACAGCATGAATGCTGGACTCCAAAACCGCTGGTACGATGACTGGTAGAGCACCCTACCTAAAAAAATCTATGCGCTAAGTACTGAAGCATAAATTTTCCCGTATTTTCCCTCACCCCCGGCCCCTCTCCCAGAGGGAGAGGGGAGAGGGGCGAAAGAAAATACGAGAAAATTTATACTTCAGTACTTACCATTAAGTTAAGGAATCCCCCGGTCAGGTTTTAACCTTGAAGGTCTGGTTTTAGACCTTCAAGGTTTCTTTGGCAGGCTTAACTTAATGGCATTGCGGGAGCCCCGCTCGGGGTCCCGGGTCCACCTCTGAGTAGCATTCTTACACCGAACCTGGGGACGAGATAAAATTTCATACTGATACCGCGCCCGGTGGCCGGTGAGTTCATAAATCAAATTGTAACGTTTTTGTGCTTCTCTACGTCGTCCTAATTCATACAAAAGGTCAGCACTGTTTTGAAGCACTCTGGTACGGTCGTCGACGGTAGTATAATTAAGAATATGTGGCTTTTTGTAAAGGTCCAATGCCTGATTATAACGTATCAAGGCTTTGTCAACCGAATCCATTTCATAGAGCAGGATAGCCATTTGCTCCAGCAAGTTTACCCGCTCACCATCCAAGATGGGATTTTTGAGTAGCAGTGATTGTCTATAAACATCAAATGCCTTATCATATTGTTCCAAGGCAAAATCGAGTTCACCGCGGTTATATAATTTGACCGCCATCTTCTCTAGTTTCTTGGCACGTTGTATAGCGGTTTTGGCCAGTTTGATGATATAGATTTTTTCAAAAATCAGTAGCATAAAAAAGAACAGTGTAATCGCTTCACTAGGCAAGATATGGCCTGGCGTTATCGCCAAAAAGAGAATACAGGTACCGACGAGGAGGAACTGAGTATAAGTGATGGCTTGCAGTTTTTGTAACACATATTCCTCAATTTTATCTAATATCCAATTCAAAACATATTGTAAAGCTATTTTACGCAGTATTTTGATGGCCAAATCTAAGGGTACCTGGAGAACCTCAAAGCCTTTTAACATTAGCTGAAACAGCACACCACTAACAATTATTCTTGGCAATATGAAGAGAAACAAGATTGGAAGTAACACCGTAGTAAACAATTGTTGTTCACTAAGACTAAACATTATTCTAAGAGCCATAACGATTGGATTTTCAGACATGACACGCCCCTGCCCTAGTTGTTATTAACTCACCTTACGCATAACCACCCCCAGCCCCTCCTTGTTAAGGAGGGGAGTATGCGCCAACTGAGTTGGCAGGGAGCACTCCCCTCCTTAACAAGGAGGGGCTGGGGGTGGTTGAGTTAACCGTGCGTAAGGTGAATTATTGATTAATTAAGCATTTCTTCCAGCTTTTTTAGGCATAAGCTATACCAAAAGTTATATCATTGATTCATATAATAATATTATATCTAGTTTAAAGCTAAAAGTGCTGATTTTCAGCACTTACGGGCTGTTATGTTTTGACTTAACAATCTGAATTTTAAACAAAATAATTTGCATTGCGGATTTTCAGCAGTTGCGGATTTTCAACACCCCGGCGTAGTGTCAATGCCATTAAGTTGAGCCGCGTTGGAGTCCAAATCGTCAGCTTTGGACGAGACTGGTCAAGGTGAAACGGTGTTGCCAAATCTAAAGATTTGGACTCCAACTTGGCTTAACTTAATGGTGCGTAAAGTGAATTATTTATTTCTGCTTCAACACCTTAGCCAATTGTGCTTTCACTTTCGGGTTAGATACTTTCGCGGCTAATTGCTGAAACAATTGTTGTTGTTCCTGGGTCTTCACCAAATTCGCTAACATCTCCAGAATTTCCTCTTGCGGTTGATTCGCTTGAGATAGCAAGTCGATATAATATTGTATGGGTTGCTGTAAGGCGGGCAAAGAGGCTTTAATCTTACCGGTGACCGGGTCCACCTCAAATAGTTGTGATTGATAGAGGTCTTGATTTTGTTCACTCAATAATCGATCACTCTCAATAATCAACCGCTCCTGTTGACCTTTTCTTTGCCAGCGTTGCAGATTAGCTACCCCTGGATAAGGATTAATTTCCACTTGCGTTTTGCAAGGAGCTTTATCTAACCACGGTGCTAGTGCGCTCACGGTGATATAGGGATGTCCTTCACCAACTGATTCTACCGCCAACCATTGTTGAGACGGGGAAACCATGAAGTTAGTCACTAGCGTCATGGAATCGGGTGCGGTTTCAAATCGTTGCGGAAAACCTTGGCCCGACCACAGATACCAAACGGGTTCAAAACCATCACTGCTCAAAACGCAAAGTTTATTAGGGGGAAGGTGATTATTATCAGTCGATTTCAAGTTTTCACAATGGATGCCATTGACGAAATTATCGGCCCTCGCGAGTGCCGACGAACCGTATAGAAACAAGGAAAAGTAAGCATAGAGAATGATGAAAGTACGCATATAGTGCCTCTAAATAAATTATAGTAGTATTTTTCTCGTTCCCACGTTGGCGCGTCACTGTCATTAAGTTAAGGAATCCCCCGGTCAGGTTTTAACCTTGAAGGTCTGGTTTTAG
>DZAL01000162.1 GCA_022729575.1 Thiomargarita sp. | reverse complement strand
ATTCCGGACTCCAACGGCACGGAATAAATTCCGGACTCCAACTTTCAAACAGGCCTGACAGTTGTCTAGTTAAGGTAGGGTGTGTCCCACGCACCGTTTGGAAATCCGCACGGTGTTTGAGTGGTGCGTAGAACGCACCCTACCACTTGAGTTTAACTTAACGGCATTGAGAGTTTACGGTGCAATGCCATTAAGTTAAGCTCAAGTGACGGCGTTGGAGTCCACAGCTTCAGCTTTGGAAACGCCGTCTCACCTTGACCAGTCTCGTCCAAATCTAAAGGTTTGGACTCCAACGCGCCTTAACTTAATGGCAAGGAGGGGTTGGGGGTGGTTAACATAATAATTCAACTAGGTGTAAATTTCCCTCCGCTCCAAAACGAGCGAGTATGAAATACGGCTGGATTAAAAAACTTCCCCGCCACTTGCACCTGACGATTGAGCACGAAATCAAATAGCAATGAATTATATGGACGTAATTGAGCTAATACCTGCGCTTGTACTTTCGTGATTAAATTTTGTTGTTGCAATAATCGGAGTGACACCACTGGCATAACCCCAGGCAAGGGATAATCGGAACCATAAAGTAATCGTGAATGCCACTCTTGACGAGTCAACACCGCAGTTAAATACTCCAAACGATTTATTTGAGTCATGGCCGAAATATCACCAAATAAGAGACCTTGATAGCGCGGCTCGTCCATTAATCGAGAGAATAACTCAAAATTCTTTTTGGGAGGCCCATTGGGGCCTTGGTCAGTATCGGGACTATTACCGGCCGTAGCACAGTGGGCCACGACCACTCTTACCCCCTGGTCCAATGGATGACGCAATGCTAACGGATTACTGTAGGCTTCAACATTCATCCCAGAAACCGCATGTTCCTTCCCGCCATGACAGAGCAGTGGTAATTCTAAACGAGCCAGGGCCTGATAAAAACGTTGACATAACGGCGAAGCCGGATTGATTCCCATGACCGGTGGTAACCATTTAACTCCTCTAGCTCCTTGTGCAAAGGCACGTTCTAAGGCTTCTACGCAATCGGCACGATAAGGATGAATGGAGGCCAACCACTCAAAGTCATCAGGAAATTGTTGATGAATTAGCGCGGCGTAATCATTGGGAGTATAAAACGCACTCAGTGCCGGTAACGCTTCTCCTGTTTCGTTATGCGCATAATCAAACGCCAATAATAACCACCGTGACCCTCGTCCCCAACGCAATTGTTTTAATCGTGTGAGATAGCCAGCATCCACTGACTGATTCGGTGGCAAACAAGACGCATTCAGATAAAATTTAAATTGGGTATACAGCCAAGGATGCCACCAAGTTCGAGAACGCGGATTGACCCAAATACCACTAGGACTGTCGCCTAAGCCAATTAAATGAACATGACTATCCCAGAATTGCGTAGTATCAATCCCAGTGAGGGCGGATAAGACCACTTCATGATTAGCTAATTTGGTCGGTAACGAATTTCTACACGCATTGAAAAAAGTGCTGTGATCGGGCCAGTATTTAAAGGCACTGCAAGAATAAATGGAAGCACCTCCCAAACCACCGCAGGCGAGGAGACCTAAAAAATGACGACGTTTCATTGGCAAAGTTTATTTAAGCAATTCCACTCGTTGTGGAAATGCGGTCAACTCTCTATTACCAATGCGGTAAGTGCGTTGGGTCTCACTGGCCGGGGTAATTGTTAAAGGTTCTTGGTAAATCACATTTAATGTCGCCAAGATTTGACCTAATTCCGCTTGTGGCGATTCGTTAATCAACCAAGCCATCAGGTCGTCAATCGGCAATGATTGCTTAAGTTTTTGAATAGTATATAATCCTATGATATTGATATGGTCTGAGTTCATTGAATTTCTCTAGTTTCTTTAATTTCTCTAATTGATGATAATCAGTAATTGTTGGGATGGGCGAAGCCATTTCCCGAGACCTACGAATTTTCTACAGCAATGACCTTGGATCAGGGGTAAAGGGAAATACTTAAATCTCCTTTATTCCTCTTCATATTCATAAATCACATCACCATCTTCGTCGATCTCAAATTCACCGCAACAATGCGGACAATTGGCTTGACCTTCGGTGGAAACCGTAAACACTTTATCACAACGGGGACAAACCACATAAATATCCTCTTCAGTTTCGGTACCCCCTCCAGCAGTCATTTCAGTAAATGGCAAAGCGATAGAGAGATACGGACGATTTTCATACTTTTGTCGCGCCAACTCCAACAATTGCTGTAACTCCTCGTCATACTCCGAAGGTGCCGCTACCACCGATTTTTCTACCACTGGCGGCATCACCGGTGATAATGGCAACTTAGTCGCCAATTTTGGTACTAATACGAGGGGAGAACCATGGCATTGAGTTAATTGAATTAATTGAGTTAACCGCGTGATAATCTCGTCTATGGTAGGACGTAACTGCGGATGGTCTTCCATACATTCACAGAGCAATTCAAATAATTCATTAGCTCCCGCCAAACGCCGCGGATTCAGTTTACGCGGACTATCATTAGTCAACAAGCGATATAACGTGGCACCCAACGCAAAGACATCACTTTTCGCACTAGGCTTACCATATTTTTCCCAGCCTTGTTGCTCCGGCGGCGCATAATCCAAGGTACCAAATACCGCTTGACCAAAACGGCTCAATTTGGTCAAACTGGCCTGAGTCAACGGTGGCGCTGACCATGGCCTAGACACTTGTGCTAAACCAAAATCGATAATTTTAATGGCAATCTGATGAGGGGACAGTAATTTAAGTAACAGATTAGCAGGTTTCAAATCCAAATGTAATACCCCGGCCGCGTGAGCCGCTTGCAAGCCCCGAGCAATATGCAATCCCACGTCAATGCCGGTGGCCACCTCTAATTTTCCCTGTTGTTCTAACCAAGTTTCACCATCAATTGCACCATCAATATATTCCGTCACAAAAAAAGCCCGCTGTTGATTGATCGGATCCACATAGCCATAATCCAAGGGCGCGGGGACATATTCACTGGCGATTTCACTCATGGTAAACGCTTCTTTAAAAACTTCCTCGGCTAACCCTTGGCGCGGTTGCCAGAAACATTTTACTACCACCGATTGTTTGCGCAATTGGTGCCGACACAAAAAGACACAGCCCATCCCACCAATTCCTAAAATTCGTTGTAGTGGATATTTTTCTACATCATGCAACGCATAACGAGAGCGGTCTATCGCTATGGCTTGTTGCAATGCAGTTAACGCGGAGTCGAAGGCGCGTTCGCGAATTCGTACCTGAAACAAATTAAACGCTACCAACGCTTGCTCAGTTTGACCGTGAGTAGTGGCATTAACTTCTAACAATAACGTTTCAGCCTCAGTTAACGCGCCAGTGGAAGACAGGACACTGCTACCTAAAATACTCAATTGACTGTAATCTGGATGATTAGCCGGTAATCGTTGTAACCATGAAATGGTTTCGCGAACACGCACCAAACTGTCGTGATTATGAACCGTAAATTCATCTCGTGGTTTAATCTGCGCGGATAAATCGAATCGAGTCATTAAGTAATCCAGCGAAGTTTTTAACTCCTTGACATCTTGCCATAAACCTTGACGTTGCAACACGGCTAATGTCCTCTCCACTCGTGGCTCTTGGCGCAATTGTTCCTGCAAAAAAAATAAGATAGCCTGGCCTAACAGGTCATTAAAACTGAAAAAGGATCGTACTCGGTCATCTAATTGACCATGAGTAGCGGTTAATTTGGGTAACTGCTCTAACAGCAACTGGGTTATGGATAAAGCACCGCTATCATTAATTAACGTGGCTAATTCGGCTTCGGTTAACAATTGGAAGTCACCTTTAAATAACTCCTCTTTAGCTTGCGCTAATTCCTGACATTGTGCTCTCACTTGTTCACAAAATTGTTGAAGTACAATGGGATTGCGGAGGCCATAAGCTAAAGTAAAAGGAGATAAGTAGTGAGTTGGAATTTGTTGCGCAAATTCCTTGACCACACTAGACGCTAACAGCGCCGGTTTACCTAAACCAATACTAATCGCTTCCAAGGCCATGACATAACTGTGTTGATAAGCCTGCGCAATTTCATAAGTGGTCAGAGTGAAATGTTCACTCAAGGTATTCACCAATTTAAGAATACCTTCTTGACTGGCGAGTTTGACGACCTTTAAGAAAGCCGTCAATCCTTTTTGCATAAAAGTTGGTAGAGACATGACTGATAATAAGTCCTCCTGGTTGGAGTCCAAAACCTGTTTTGGACTCCTACCTGATGGTTCTCACTGACACCGACCTGCTTGCTCCCAAGCCGTTAACGCCTGGTCATAGAGCATCAAATTATTATATTGGGTGGACCTTGGCATCGGCGGTAATTGCACACTGCTACGACAACTGACGGCCTCAGTATATACTCGTTCCCAAATCTGCAAAGCGTGTTGATAATATTCCAAGTTAGCATACTGGGTCGGCATGGGCATAGCAGTTAATCGAACCACACTGCCCCCGGCCACACAATTAGCTTGAGTTTGAGACGTAGAGGTCACTCGTTCCCAGGTTTTTAAAGCTCGGTCATAAAAATCTAAATTTTGGTATTGCGTGGGCATGGGCATGGTTGGAAGTTGCACCTCACGACCGCACGCGACAATCCGTTGGCTCACCTTTTCCCACACTTGCAAGGCTTGGTCATAGTATTCCAAATTGTTATATTGCGTAGGCATGGGCATAGGCGGTAAATCACTGTTACTAAATCGCCAATGCTCCGCTTGAGCAACCGGTGCAGTAAGCGTCAAGGAGACTAATAATATGGTTGAGCAGAAAGAGTAAATTGACATAAACATTTTCCTCGATAATATTTTCAATCTCTGAAATTCTAAAATTTATGGTATGGTAATTACTGATAAGCTGGCCATCCTCCCCTCTTCCGCTGAGAGAGGGGCCACGGTATTGGAGTCCAAATCTTCAGCTTTGGCAATGCCGTCTCACCTTAACCAATCTCGTCCAAAGCTGAAGGTTTGAACTCCAACGTGGCTTAACTTAATGGCACTACGGTATTGGAGTCCAAATCTTCAGATTTGGCAACGCCGTCGTCTCACCAATCTGAAGATTTGAACTCCAACGTAGCTTAATTGAATGGCAACAAAGGGCCAGAGTGAGAACACCTTTACAAAAACTCAAAAGTATATCCCATGACTACCTTGCCCTCTTCGACTATTTCCTCCATACTCTTCAATTCTAACTTAAGATGGACTGAGGCCTCCGGTCGCATCATCTTAGTTAAATCCACTGACGGCAAATATTCTGCCGGTTTAAAACGACGTTGCGCAATGGAACGATTGTTACTGTCTTGAAAAGTCAATTGCACTTCGGGATAAGGTTGTGGAAACACGGCTTCATTACTAAAAATAACTTGTACTTCAATGACTTCTGGTAACTCCGGCAGTGGTCGAATCAGCGGTCCTTGTTGAATCTGAAAACTCTCCAAGTCACGAGTGACCGGCAGAGTACATAAAAAAGTATAGCAAAAGCTATCTAGCCAAGGACGAAGTTGCGGATGTTGCAAAATTAAATCTCGTTGCCACAGCCAAATAATTTGCGCCAGCAACGAAGCAGTGAGGACGGCCGCCAACAGTAACCAAAACAGTAATGATTGCCATGAAGTTCGTTTACGTAAAGCCTCCACATCCTCTTGAAAAATATCCGGAAAATCATCCAAATCAGGCGTGGCCTCGACTTGACTTAAAGTAGCTTTAAGAGGTAATGATGAAGGAGGCGTTACCGGTTTTGTTACTAAATTTTTAGTGGCATCAAAAATATTTCGACACTGGCCACATCGCACCTTACCTTGAGCAATGTTTAAATGAGCTTCGGTCAATCGAAAAATAGTTTGACAGTATGGACATTGAGTTTGCATGAAATTAACTATAATGGTTTGAGTAAGATGTGTCAAACACACCCTACCAACTTTCCAAACGGTGCGTGAAACGCACTTTACCAACTTCCTACCAAATTAATCCTGATTAATTCACCTTACGCACCACCACCTTCAGCCTCACACCCTGCTGGAGTCCAAATCTTCAGATTTGGACCTGGGCTTGCCAAATCTGAAGATTTGGACTCCAGGCTTAACTTAATGGCTCACCTTACGCACTGTTAATTTAACCACCCCCAACCCCTCCTTGTTAAGGAGGGGAGTACGCACCACCGGCACCGCCAGGATACTCCCCTCCTTAACAAGGAGGGGTTGGGGGTGGTTGTGCGTAAGGTGAATTAATAGCATTGAGGGATACCCCACCCTTAAGCGAGGGATTAATCCTTTACTGCCATAATTCTCATCCAGTTATCATGTTCGACAATTTCTTGAATAGCAAAATAAGATTGATAACTGGTAATCACTTCATTGGCTTGCTCCTTTAAAATGCCTGACAAGACGATACAACTTCCCATTGTTAAATAACTGGCAAAAGTAGCCGCTAACGATATTAATGGTAACGCTAAAATATTCGCCAACAAACAGTCTGCTTGAAGCGCAGGAAGTTGTTCGGGAAAAAGCGCAATAATTTGATTTTCTACTTGATTATTTTTCGCATTCGCTTTAGTCGCTCGTAAAGCTTGAGGATCATTATCGACAGCCCAAACCTGAGTAGCACCTAATTTAACCGCCGCAATGGCTAAAATGCCAGAGCCACAACCATAATCAATCAACGTTTTACCCGGTAAGTCGGTTTGCTGCTCCAACCATTCTAAACATAGTGCCGTGGTGGTATGAGTGCCGGTACCAAAAGCTAAACCGGGGTCTAGGAAAATATTCACAGCATGAGGTGCCGGTGGCGATTCCCAACTAGGGCAGACCCACAAGCGTTGCCCAAATTGCCGGGCGTGGAAATCATCCATCCATACCCGCGTCCATTCCTGGTCAGCTAAGATGTGTAATTGACACGGCGGTAAGGGTAACGGTGCGAGTATCATTTGTAATTGCGTTTTTAATAACTCGCCATCGCGGTCCTCTTCGAACAATCCAATAACACGAGTGCATTCCCATAACGGGGTGGAATTTAAGGGAGGCTCATATAACGGCTGGTCCGCCGCATCTTGCCAAGTGACGGATAGTGCACCCAAAGCCGTTAGGGCTTCTGAAATTTGATTGACCCGTGAAGTCTCGGTATCTAAAACCATTTGGAGCCAAGGCATGTTGGATAAAGTTGATTTAAGGAGTATGCTAAAATAATATCATATTAAAGTGTCGGGTGCAACTAAAGATAGAAAACTTGAGCCATGAGCGAGGATTTATCTTAAAGAATTGACAATTTTTCGAAAATTATCAACAAATTTAGCGTTTAAAATTGACATATAGGTTTCTCTATGGAACAAATGATTTTATTATTCACAGGGTTAGTACTTTGGTGGTGGTTTAATAGTTTTCGTACTCAGGAAGTGGCTAAAATAGTCGGAAAAAACTGCTGTTTACAATACGGATTACAATTGTTGGATGACACGGTGGTTTTAGTACGAGTGCGAATAAAACGTAATAACCGTGGTCAATGGGGCTGGCAACGGACGTATTATTTTGATTTTTCCGATAGTGGAAATAATCGAAAATCTGGTATGATAATAATGTGGGCCACACAGTTAGAGATGCTGGACCTCCCTGGTTATGAGGAGCGTTTGATTTTACGGTAGTCCCTCCAAACTAATGGAAGTATTAAAATTCAATGGGTTATCAAAGGTTAAAGTTTCCTAAGCCTCGAAGGCTTAGGAAACTTAGGTTGACCCAAGATTTCCTAAACCTCGACGGCTTGGGAAACTTAGAACCTAACCTCCCTGGTGATGATGATGAGCGTTTAATTTTACGGTAGTCCCTCCAAACTAATGGAGGTATTTTAGGACTACCCAGTTTTGGACACGGCCATCATTTTGTCCGCTTCGGTAAGCAACCATGGTTTCTATTCGATGAAAGGCTTAATGGTGTGCATCAATGGTGATTTGGTGATTTGATGAGTAGCGTTGGGGATTCCGCAGGGGAGAAACCCAAATCAAAGAATACATTGCCAGTGGACTGGATACCCATACTATTACCTCCTCAGTCGGTTGATTAAGTTTTGATATAGTAATATCCTTACCTATTTGTTCTATAATGAATTTGGCCAGTAGGGATAACACCCCTCGAAGGGGTGTTATCCCTCAGATCTCAAGTACCACAGTGGATGAATATTACTATAACTTGTACGATACCTTCTGAAGCGCAATAAGAATTATTGTAAACTGGAGTTGGTCACTTGAGGTCAAAATATCTCATACCCATCATTTAACTTACTGTCGAGGAGAAGTCATTATGACCATTACTGATGAAATCGTGACGCAAGTAAACCTGTTACCAGAGTCAGCGGCGCGTGAAGTGCTGAATTTTATTGAATTTGTGAAATTCAAAACGCAGTTTGAGAAACGACCAACGGTTTCTCAAAACCTTGGGTCGCCGAAACTCTCTGAATCAGCCACCCCTGAGAAACCTGGGGTAGGATTATCTAAAACCTTTGAATTGTTGGTCAGTTTGTCTGATGATTTCATGGCGGAAGGCCGTCAGGAATTGCCATACTCAGGAGTCCAAAGCGTCGCTTTGTCAGGAGATTGAGACCAAGCACCACTGAAATATTAACCTAGTCAAGGTTTATACATCTGGCTTCTATGTGCAATGGTATTTACCAACACTTGACGAGTGAGTTCCTCAATCAGATAGACGACTCGATAATCTCCAATACGATAGCGGTAGTAACCTGCCAATTTGCCTTTGAGAGGCTTAATATTTGGATGTTGTCTAGGATTTTGTTCCAACTGAATTAGACACTTAGCAATCTTTTTGGCAGTGGCTTGGTCAGTCGTTACATAGAATTGTTGTGCCTCTGTGGATAATTGAACTTTATACATCATTTCTGAGACTTCTCCAATTCACCAATCGTCCTTCGGCAATATCTTGTTTCCCTCTGTTAAAGGATTCCAAAAATCCAGGCATCTCCAATAATTCTTGAGTCGCTTCGTCGCGGTCATGCTCTGCCAAGTCTGCCAAAAATTCGGCAGCTATTTTGAGACGTTCTAAAGACAAGTGACTTAGAAAGTAGTCAATTTGGGTACGAATTTCAGTAGCGGTATTCATGTTAGATTTTTTTTGGAGTAGTTTCACCAGGAGTTCAAAGCGAAGCTTTGAACAAGCCATAATTTCAAAGCTTCGCTTTGAACTCCTGGTGGGCTGATGGAGTGTGGAAACGAGAAAATTAGAACTTCATTCCCGTTACGGAAACCTTTACGTTTAGACCCGCTTGAACCAATATTTCTACCAAGTCCTCCAGGGTGACCTGGTTAATTTTACCTTGTACAGTGTTACGGAGACTGGTCTTGGACACGGCCATCATTTTGGCCGCTTCGGTAAGCGACAATTGTTTCTCTTCTATAAAACGCTTGATAGTGTGCATCAATGGTGATTTGATGAGTAGCGTTGGGGATTCCGCTGGGGAGAAACCCAAATCAAAGAACACATGGCCCGTCGATTGGATACCCATATTGTTACTTCCTCAGTCGGTTGATTAAGTCTTGATAACTGGTACGATACCCTCTGGAGCACAATAAGAATTATTGCGAAGATGACGTTGTTTCAAAAATTCCAAAGCTTCGGCATTGACTTCTTTAGCAGTCTGCTGAATAGAGGCTATCCATTCGTCAATTGTCATATTTTTAGTCAGTTCATACTGACGGTCACGAATTTGTCGAACCATTTCAACGGCTTTAATAGTTTCCATAGACGGTTACCTCTCGTGGTGAGTAAATTTCTAGGGATTTGTAACCAGTTTCAACGTTTGCTGAGTTAAACAATCTGATTTTATCAAAACGGACAATGTGTTTAAAATTCCAACTGACCAAAATATTCACTTCCGCAACAGTGGCTATAGCAATATGAAGCATATCGTTTCGACATTTGTCGGTGAGAATTTGACGTTGTTGATAAATGGCTAATAATTCTCTGACCTCGTCATTAATAAGCAACATTGGTGCGCCCAGCCCAAGCAACTCGAAGTACTTTTCTCGCACCGAGATTGGGGCGAGTTTAAGTTCTTCAGCAACGAGTTCCGATAATATAGGGATGAAAATACCTGCTTCAAAGTCTTTGACTAGCCCATTTGACCACTGTGAAAATTCGTGGTCAAAGCAACCACCTATGACGGAGGTATCAATATAAATTCGCTGTTTTTTCATGTTAAAGTGAGTTTTTCTTAGAATCTGTCCAAAATCTTTCCAACCTACGCGGGCTTCCTCATCAACTCAATAATCTGCTTCAACTGACTAATTTGTTCCTTTAACAATTCAATTTCTCTATCTTTTTGTTCAATGACAAGCCGCGAGGTTTCCAATTCATGTACTATTTCTCTTGCTGAATTAACATAATAAGTTTGATTTTGACAACTTTCGACATGATGAAACGACGCATTGAATACCATCTTTTCATCAAAACTCAAAAAATCCTTTAGTTCCATTTCTAATGCCGCCACGATTTTTTCTAATCGAGGAATTTTTAACTGTGTTTCGCCCCTTTCAATCTTAGCATAGCCTGTGGTTGACATATTGAGTTTCTCTGCCATTTCCTCTTGCGTAAGGCCCTTTAAGGTTCGCATCAGGCTAACTTTTTCGTGAAGGTGCATAAAACTACCTGTTTTGGGTAGGTGACTATGACAGTGTGGGGGTGTCAATGGGTTTGGGAGTTGATTAGAGTTAAATGGATTATATTATAACGGTGTTGAGATTCAAATTCAACATTTTTATTCACTCACCTTACGCAAGGGATGGTAAGAAACTAAGTTTTTTAAAGAAACTTAGTTTCTGTGACGCTTCCGTGGTGTTGCGACTCCCGCGAGGAAACTAAGTTTCTGCTAGTCCCTCCAAATTAATGGAGGTTTTAACATTCAATGACTTACCCAGGTTCAAAGTTTCCTAAACCTCAAAGGTTTAGGAAACTTAGCACCTACCAGGTTTAGGAATCTTCGCCCCCGGCGGTAGCGGCACTGCCATTAAGTTAAGCTACGTTGGAGTCCAAACCTTCAGATTTGGACGAGATTGGTCAAGGTGAGACGGCGTTGCCAAATCTGAAGATTTGGACTCCAACGCCGTAACTCGAGCTTAACTTAATGGCATTGCGGCGGTAGCGGTAGGGTGTATCAGCGAAGCGTCATACACCACGGCGGTTAGTACGTACCTCCATTGGCTGGTAGGGACTACCAAGTTTCTTAAAGAAACTTAGTTTCTATAGTGCCCCGTAAGGTGAGTTATTCAGACACCAGACACCAAGCGTCACTTCTGAGTTACCACGCGACTGGTGGTAACTAGACTCTAAATTGGTCTTCTTTCTCTTGCACCTTCGTTGACTGCCATGGTGACTCTCCTTTTGATAACCCTATTGGTGAAGTTCTTTACGCATGGAGTTCTGGATATTTCATGGCCAGAAGCGGCACCAAATTTTCAGTGATAGCGGGCCGAGTAGTCACTAGGACCGGTTCAGGCCGGTTAACTCGTGGTGCTGGTAACTCTGTTAAACCGAGGAACGGTTGCGTCACCACCTTGAGATTCCCTATGGCAAGGTCACGTCCACCGTAACTACGCAGTAATTCTAAGCTATGTGCTGGTAAGACACCCACCGCAGTACGAACATAATCTCTGATAGTTTCTGGTGCCAATGAATCTTTCATAAATGCCAACGCCTCCTCAAAAGACAGTTCTCTTCCCCAAACCATGGCCTCGGCGGTCAGCGTTTGGAACAGCGCCTGAAAAAATTGTAGGACTGTTGAGTTTCTCGCTGTCATAACTTCACTCAGTTCTTCCAAATTGCCGTCGGAGATTTCCCAAATCCCAAATTTCTCACGGCCCAGGTTAATAAAACCCAAGGTACAATAAAATTGTTCGTGGATTAGGGACGTATTGGGAGACCATTGCCATTCATTGATTTCTTTAATCAATTGAGACCAGTTCGCAGGATCATCAGACAATTCTTCTTGGAGTCTGCCATCCTCAGTGAGACGGAAATAGGAGGGACGATACTCATATTCAAGTAAATACTCCTTCAAAAAAGATTGTAACCGATCGGCATCGATGGTCTTACGGTTCATTCGAAAATACGCTTTATATTCGGTACTCATAATAGCCATTCCTTATTAAAAATCTGTTCTTGGCACCAGTTTTACCTGGGGATATTTTTTCTCAAATTGTTGTAAAGCGGTGGTGGCAACGGCAGTGGCGTTGTAATAGACCACGGGGGTTTTCCCGAATTGTTGGGCATGATAAATGGTGGTTTGGATTTGTCTGGGACTAGGCAAATCTTTTCCACTTTTAATTTGAATGACTTCGGTTCTGGTTTCAATGTCAATCTCACTTTTCAAAGTTCCCTCACCAGCCGGGTTCGGATATTTGACGACCTCCCCTGCTTTGACAACGGCTTCGCCAAGTTCAGCGGCAATTTGATTTTCCATTGCAACGCCATGAACGTCTTTAATCCGGGATGAATCGCCGGACCGTTGTGCCTCTTCAACTGTTCTCCGATTCCTTTCATAAGTGGCGTGTTTATCTCCTTTTTTAGACAACTCTTTAAGTTCATGGTCGGAGAGTTCTTGTGGTTTGCGGTCCATCACTCAATCGTCAATTTTGGTGGTTTAGCCCGTGTAGGGTGGGCCAGTGTTTCTTTGCCCACCTACCTGACTCAAAATGGTGGGCAACGATAAACCCGTTGCCCACCCTACATGAACTACATCCTCATCAACTCAATAATCTGTTTCAACTGACTAATTTGTTCATGCAATTGACTCACTTGTTCCTTTAGCAATCCATTTTCTCTCTCTTTTTGTTCAACCGTAAGCCGTAAAGTTTCCAATTCATGTATCATCTCTTTTGCTGGGTTAACATAATTATGTTGACAACTTTCATCATAAAATGGCCCCTTGAACACCATCTTTTCATCAAAATTCCAAAAATTCTTTAGTTCCATTTCTAATGCCGCAACGATTTTTTCTAATCGAGGAATTTTTAACTGTGTTTCGCCCCTTTCAATCTTAGCATAACCTGTCGTTGACATATTGAGTTTCTCTGCCATTTTCTCTTGTGTGAGACCTTTTAAGATTCGCATCAGGCTAACTTTTTCGTGAAGGTGCATAAAACTACCTATTTTGGGTAGGTGACTGTAACAAAGTGTGAGTGTACTTGAAGTTATGACTCAATTAAAGTATAGCGGTATTTATGTTCAAACTCAATTGCTAATTACGGAGGCATTATGAAATATTTGATATTGCACACCACCCTGAATCCTACAGGGAAAACACCCCGTTGTCAAGGTCGTTACCCTAACTAAATAAACTAACACATTCTTGGTAGATATTACTATGATACTGTACAAGAGAATTGCCATTGGTTGTACCCTTATTTTAACCAGTCTGTCGGTATTTGCCCACTCGGGAAGAACAGATGCTAATGGTTGTCACACAAATAGCAAAACGGGTGAATATCATTGTCATGGTGAAAATTCAACGCCCACACCCACACCCACACCCACACCCACACCCACACCCACACCCACACCCACTGAGAGCGAATATGAAGCAGGAAAACAGGCGGGCAAACAAGAGTGTATTAACAATCCTAATTCATGTGGAATAACTGTCAGTGAAAACACCGATGGTGCCACTCAAGCGGGAATCGAACAATGTCAAGTTGATCCAACCTCTTGTGGAATAACCATTAATCCAAACTCTGATGGTGCCACTCAAGCGGGAATCGAACAATGTCGTGCTGATCCTACCTCTTGCGGAATAACCATTAATCCAAACTCTGATGGTGCCACTCAAACGGGAATCGAACAATGTCAAGTTGATCCAACCTCTTGTGGAATAACCATTAATCCAAACTCTGATGGTTCCACTCAAGCGGGAATCGAACAATGTCGACTGTCCCCTTCATCTTGTGGTATCGAAATTGGTCAAATAGGAATCATCGAACATTTACAGGCATTTTATGACTTTTTTTGGACCAACCGTGGCAATCTCGCCAACTTTCCAGGAAGAATCTCAGTGCCTTATGAATACGCGGCAGAATGGCAAGATAATAACAACTTAGGTTACACCGTGCTACTCAAAGATGAAAGTGATCAAGTGAAAGCAAAATTTGACATTATTTTTACTCCACAATCGGAGTAGCCAGCTAGGTAGGGTGGGCAACAGGTTTATCGTTGCCCACCACGAAAAGGAGTGGATTGGTGGGCAAATAAACACTTGCCCACCCTACTTGACTGGCTTTTTCTATTAAATAGACCGTTTCGACCAAAACGATGGTCGGTATATAAATTCGAGCCTCATTCTCATCCGTTTGCTTGAAAATAAGGGTCGCCGCTGGTGACAGTTTCGAACTTGATAAAATATGCCAGAGTAAGGCATGAGTATCTGTGACATATTCGTTCATTCGTTGACCTCGCCCAAGTTCCCCCAAAGTTCCTGACGTGCCTGGTGAATATCAGCCTCAGTAAGGTCAAGTTGATATTCACGCAACAAGCCTCCTAACTTCACACTCTTAGAAGTCAAAGACGGTTGCTGGTTTTGATACGTGAGAAATTGGAGGAACTGCCAAACTGCGGCTAATTGGTATTCAGGCAGTTTCTTCAACTGATGGTATAAGTATTGAGGGGTAGGATTTAAGTGGTTCAAATGAGTTACTCCAAATAATAGTTAACAGAAATAGAGATTAAGCTAGGTAGGGTTGGGCCACGCGGTTCGCTATTGCCCAACTCTACACCTCCTCCAGATGATTATGACTCATGGTAGTGATATTTACAAGAAACAATGACAACCATCTCCCCCTCTATTTTGTAAATCAGCCGATGTTCCTCGTCAATTCGCCGAGACCAATAGCCTTGCATTTCATATTTAAGCAATTCAGGTTTACCAATGCCCATATAGGGTTGTCGCAAAATGTCCAGAATCAAATTCACAATCCGCTGATGAATTTTTTTATTCAGCGTCGCCCACTCCACGAAATCCCGAAAAGCACTTCTTTCAAAGGTGACTCGTGTCGTCATTGCCACTCTCCCAAATCGATCGTGACCAAATTCTCACGGCGGGCCACATTGGCTATCGCAGTCAATAAATGTGTACGGTTCGCCGGCGATTTTAACAAATAGGTGGTTTCATCTTCAGAAGACTGTACTGTTTCACAGACCGCCATTTCAATGTGTTTCCCCTTAAACATCGTTTTTAAAGTTTGTAGAAAAGTGTCATCTAGTTCATCTGCGTGCATTTGGTAAATGGTGTACATAGCGTGGATTCCTCATGGAGAATAATGAACGATTGAGTATATCATAGTCAGTGTAAAATGGACCAAGTTTTTTATTCCTTGCCTTTTGACCATGATAACCGTTTAGTCGGTAACGAGAAACCGTGTGGCCTATCCTACTAGACTATTCCCTGGAAAATGAAATGGTCTCGAAACTCCTGCCGATCACGCCGAAACTGGTCCGTATAATCACCCAAATCAATTGGATTCTCCCGAATCCATTGAGCCACTTGCGCCCATTTGGAGGTGGACGGTGAAGGAGGAGAAGACCAATTGGATACCGCGGTGTTTTTGAGACTATCTCGTTCATAAAACCAATAACTGGGAATGGTCGTATCTAAATAAACAGTAGGTTTTATGGTGATAGTCAAATCGCAGTTAACTGAAAACTATTCTATGGTCGTTTACTCTGGTTGTCAAGATTTTTATTTAGAGCCAATTGCAAAATAGCAATAAAATTGGATTTACTACTCCCAAAAGGCGAA
>DZAL01000161.1 GCA_022729575.1 Thiomargarita sp. | reverse complement strand
ACCCATCGCAACCCTTGGACGATAACCTGGCCATGGATGCGGACAAACTCGCCTACATTTCGCGACTGACCCGAGGCGGGCAATTGCTGTTAGACGCGCTGACCGAGACCACGCCCGTGACCGTGACACAATTGGAAGCGCGGTTTAGTGTGGAGAAACTGTGGCACCCCAAGGCGGATACACGGTTTTTGGGGTCCATTCTGTATTATTTTGGCATCTTGACCGCCGCTGGGACCGACCAGTTAGGGAAGTTAATCTTAAAAATTCCCAATCTGGTAATTCGTCATCTCTATGTCGAACGTCTGCAAGAGTTGCTGTTACCGGCCTTGGAAAATACTCAAGAGGTGGAAGCGGTGGCGGAACGCTTTTATGCCACCGGCGACCTGCAACCCGTCTGCGAGTTTATCGAAACCCGCTTCCGGGTCTTTGATAATCGCGATTACCAATGGAGTAACGAATTGATGGTCAAAACCGCTTTTCTCCTCCTGCTGTTCAATGACCGTTGGTATCTGATGGACTCCGAAACCGAATTGAATCGTCGGTATGCGGATTTGAGTTTGATTTTGCGTCCTGATGCGCGGCAATATCCGTTGTTTGACCATATTTTGGAATTTAAATATTTGGCGTTGAAGGAAGATGACAAACAGAAGTTGACGGGTGAACAGGTGAAAACGATGACGATTGAAGAGTTGCGGGCGTTACCGTTGGTGCAACAAAAATTAGCCCACGCCCGTGAACAATTGCAAAGTTATGCACAAGAATTGCGGACGAGATATGGCCAGTTGCGCTTACATTCTCATGCCGTGGTGGGGATTGGGTTTGAGCGATTTGTGTGGGAGAGTTGGGAATGAACTTGGAGTCCAACTTTTTAGGCAGGGATAACACCCCTCGAAGGGGTGTTATCCCTCGGAGGCCAAAGGGATAACACCCCTCGAAGGGGTGTTATCCCTACTTTCTATTACCGCCGCTCCAATAAATACACACTTTCCCACAAACTGGTTACCCCCCGCGCCGCCAATTTAGAATTATCTGCTAACGTTTCTTTGATCGCCAGCAATTTAATTTCAAAATTATCCTGATAGAGCATATAAACTTCCTGCTCCTCTACGGAAAACGGCGGTCCTATCATTTCAGAAGACGAATAAGCCAAAGTAATCAGTAAAACCTTCATACCAGGAGTTAGCAAGGCAGTCAACTGTTGAGCATAGCGTTGCCGCATAGCTTCAGGTAAACTCGATGTTCATGTTAGTTAATTAGAATATTCAGATTTTCTTATAATATGATTTTAGAGTTAACCAAAAAGTTAGTCTTTAGAGTTAGCCAAAAAGTTAGTATAATAAACCTGAAACGGTCTAAACTTTAACTAACAAAGGCTAAATAAATAATGATAGTCGGGAAACCTTTACCATTTGTGGGAAAATTTTCCTGATGAGAGCACGATAGGAAGAATTTTCCAACGGTTTTCTCAGGCTTCGTGCCAAGAATTGGCCGAGGTTGAAAACGTCGTTCGCCGGCAAGTCTGGCGGCAGAAATGGCGTGGCCGTGTCACACTGGAGTTGGACTCCAGCGTTAGCGGCATCTACGGTTCGCAGGAAGGCGCTACGGTCGGCTACCATCCGACGAAAACAGGACCGAAAAGTTATCATCCACTTTTCGGTTTCTTAGCCGAAACCCGCGACGGTCTTCACCATTGGTTTCGCTGTGGTAATGCTGATTCCGCTAACGGCATCGAGGAGTTTGCGAAAGAATGTTTGGCGCGTTTGCCAAAGGGTGTTTGGAAAGTCTTGGTCCGCGCCGACAGTGCTTTTTTCAGTGGTGCTTTCCTGGATTTCCTGGAAAGCCGGCGTGCCTGGTATCTCATCAAGGTTAAGATAAGAAACCTCTCAATTTTGCTGGCAGGTCAGACCTGGAAAAGCATTAACCAGCGGCCGGGTTGGGAAACCGCTGACTTTGATTATCAATGCACCGGCTGGTCACGACCACGACGGTTGGTGGCGGTCCGGCGGCAGGTTGCCGTCATCACCGAAGGAGTCTGGTTTCCCAAGTCCGTTTATGAATACTTCTGTTATGTTACCAATGACCAACTCACACCCTGGCAGGCTCATAAAACTTATGGCCTTCGTGCCGCCAGTGAGAATTGGCTCGACTGGTGTAACACTCAGATGGCCGCAGGCACTATTCGGACCCAGAATTTTTGGGCTAATTCCGCGATTTTTCAGACTGGCATTTTCGCCTATAATCTGATGGTCTGGATGAGGTGGCTCACTCAAGGGCAAAAACTCCGCGAAGAACCTAATACTATCAGATTCTGGTTGATTCAGGCGCCAGCACGCCGGTTGACCGCCGGCCACCGCTTCGTCCTGAAGTTGTCAACGAACTGGATTTTCAAACAGCGATGACTCGAATTAGAAAATGCTCTCCCTCGTTTAAACTTTATCTAAACCGATTAAGCGATAACCGCAACTTGGAAATAGGCCTCTTCACGAGAGGACGGGATACCTTGGTCCTTATAGTATCACCCACGGCTACAAACCAACTTTATCGGCTCTTCAGATGCTACTTTGGAGAACCTCCAGCGGAAACTGCCAACCACCAATTCAATTTGGCGGTGGCGCTCCACTCCAAATAACTATTTTTATCCCTGTTGAACAGGGATTGCAATTTTTAGGTAATAAATAATTGTCAAGATTTATCGAGTTGGGATTGCATTTTTTTGGTATGATAATGGTTGACACCGGCTTCTGGTTGGCGTTGGCTTCCAAAATCGATAACTATCATCACCGTGCCAAAGAGCGCCTCATCCAATTTGACGAAATTTTCATTATGACTTGGCCCGTGATGACCGAAACTGGTCATTTATTATTGAGGCGTTTGGGTCCCTATGCCCAGCAGAAATTCATAGAAAATTATGCTAACGGCGCTTTTCAGGTGTTTTCCTTGACCTCTGAACAAGCATCAAACATGGCGGTGTTAATGAAAAAATATGCAAACTTACCGATGGATTTGGCGGATGCTTCTTTGGTCATTTTAGCTGAACATTTGGGACCTGGTTGTATTCTTTCCACCGACCTGCGGGACTTTTCGACGTATCGGTGGAGGCAGTATGAAGTGTTTGAAAATCTGTTGATTAAATGACCCCAAAAAATTTCTTCACCATCAACCCAATATTAGCCGCTATCCACCTATTTATCTGGCTCCTGTGGAGTCCTTCAGTTTGGCAAACTCGAGTGGTGGAGACCATCGCGCCCACATTAAGTGGTGACTTCGCGTTGATGAACTTATCCGCCACCCAATGGCGGCAACCAACGGTATGGCGATTATTGATAATCGTCTATTTGGTAGGTCCATTATTCGTGGGAACGATAGTGGGGTTGGTGTCAATGTTGATAAGCCAAGATTGGGTGTTAGCACTACGCGGAATCATTTATGTCGTTACTTTAAGTTTGGTCGGAGGACTGGTCAGTGGCTTGTTGGTCTCGGTAGGATTTAGTTTGGTAGCTACCACGATAGGTAGTCTGTTGGTGGGATTACTTTTTTATTTTAAACAACAACCCTGGTATGATGCGTCCGCCATTTTAGCAGGTCTATTTGCCCTCAGTGTCGCCAGCCGGGTGTTATTGAACCTAACTGTGGAGGCCGTTCCCAAAATCGGTAATTGGCTTGTTGTCAGCATCTTGGCGACAGGTACCCTGGCGGTCAGCGCGATAATTGTTTTCATCATTCTCTGGGTCTTGATGAGTCAAGGATTATTTAACTACGATTCTGATCCAGAAATCATCACCATGATAGGATTGACATTTGGTATCGGTGTACTGCTCGGATTAGCCACGCAACGTTGGTTCCTAAGTTGGATGGTCGCTTTAGGATTTATAGCGAGCACAATATTTTTACTTATTCACCTTCCCCCAGCGGAGGAAACCATGACCCTGACGACTACTTTAATAAAACCGCTTATTGGAGGAGCACAGAATGGATTATTACTAAGTTTATCTTTCGCTACTCCCTATTTATTGTTAACACGCTTTTTGCTGAAATCAGCAGCCATCTTGGCAGGTGTTCTCAGTAGTAGCCTTTGGTATGTTGGTATCTTTATGTGGCGACACAGTGAGGAGGCGGAATATTTTTTCCTGTCAAGTTTACTGGTGATCGGATTAGGTATCTTTCCTTGGTGGCGCTGGAAAGACCTGTTATTGGCCTGGTGGCTAGGGCAACGTCAAAAAATTCCACCCGCCCCCTTTCATAATCCTTATATTACAGGGGTGCCACTGTTAGGACGTAATAAAAATTTATTTGTGGGACGACGAGAGATAGTGACCCGGATTGACCAAATTTTACGCACCCAACCCAGTCCCCCCATTTTATTATATGGACAAAGACGTTTAGGAAAAACTTCGTTACTGAATGCGTTAGCCTATTTATTATCGAAAGATTATCTCTCTTTGTTGATAGACTTGCAAGGCACTTGTGCTTTTGTAACTGACCATAGCAGTTTTTTTTACAGCCTCAGTCGTGCTATGATAAAATCTGCGCAGAATTATAATTTAAGTTTACCGGCACTTAGTCGAGAAGCATGGCAGGATTCACCAGAAAGAGTTTTTGATGACTGGCTAGAAAGCCTTGAGGTTTTTTGTAATGACCGAATGTTGCTTTTGGTTTTCGATGAATATGAAGCGTTGGAGAATTTATTCAGTAAAGGTTATTTAGACCGCAACCGGGTATTGAGTTTATTTCGTTATATCATCCAACATCGGCCACGCTTTAAAGTCATCCTCATTGGGGTTTGTCAATTGGAAGAATTTCCTCAATGGACTGACTATTTGATTAATGCGGAAACTATTCATCTCAGTTATTTACAGCCGCCAGAAGCCCGACAATTAATTCAAACCCCAGTTGCGGAATGGCTGGATTACACTCCAGAGGCGATAGACTATATATTGGCATTAACGCGCGGTCATCCAGCTTTAGTACAAGTGCTGGGCAAGGAAATCGTGTTAGCAAAAAATTCATTACTCACGACTTTAACCTGGTTACGAAGCCCGGTGAAAAAAACGGAGGTAGAAGAGGTTATCCCTCAAGTGTTAAAGCATTGGAAGAATTACTTTCATGCTATCACTCAACGTTCTCCTCCAGAACAATTGGTGTTACAGTGGTTGGCGCATCAAGGGGAAGGTGCTATAGTCAGTGAGGAACATTTAGCGAAACAATTTGGCCAAGAAGGTGTTAAAGAAATCTTGTCTCGTTTAATCCACTCCGAGTTGATTGAATTGACCCCACAAGGATATCGATTTCAGGTGGAATTGATGCGACGGTGGTTGGTGAGTTAACTTATACCGTTTTGATGGTCTGAATCAGAGGAACTAAAAAATGTCTTTACTCCAACGTAAACCTGATCTGACCCCCACCGAATATTTGACTTTGGAACGTCAAGCGAAGTATAAAAGCGAATATTTTGAGGGTGAAATTTTTGCCATGGCGGGTGCCAGTGATCTACATAATACGATTTGTGGAAACGTGTTTGCAGAACTTCATTGGCAACTGAAACAGCGTCGTGGTAAGGTGTATATGAATGACATGCGTGTGAAAGTCAGTCCGACGGGCTTGTATACTTATCCAGAGGTGATGGTCGTGTGTGATAAACCACGCTTTGAGGATCCGCAGACCGACACCCTGTTAAATCCCACGGTCATCATTGAAGTGTTATCACCTTCCACCGAAAGTTATGACCGTGGTAAAAAGTTTGAACAATATCGCACCTTGGACTCTTTGAGAGAATACGTGTTGATCGCCCAAGACGACTGTCGTATTGAACATTACCTCAAACAACCCAATCAGCAATGGTTGACAGTAGAAATCAACCGATTGCAGGATAGCGTGGAATTATCCGCTATTCAATGTCGTCTTGACTTAGTGGATGTGTATAATAAGACGAGAATATCAGACACGGGTAGTGAGGCAATGTGGGTAATAACGGAGGACTGACCTGTCATCAAGTTCGGTCCGACCTCCGAGGTCTTCAAGACCTCGGAGGTCTAAACTTATCACCCAGATGGCATCACTACCAAAGTCTGAGGGATAACACCCCTTCGAGGGGTGTTATCCCTGCTGGCTGGCTAAACTCATTATGGGACAACTAGATAAGGATATTACTATAACATCGAGGAATTTACATAAATATGCTAACTGAAACCGATTTTAGTCAAATTCAAGAATACTTTCTTAAACAGCTACCACACTGGTTACGCCATTCTCCAGAGATAGTAGCCACCATCGAAAGTGTGGTAGCCCAGCACTTTCCACGGCGCGATGATTTTGCCCGCTTATTGGAGGAAATGAAAATGCTGCGCCAAGAAGTCAGTTGGCGTTTGGAGTTACAGAGTCAGGAGATTCATGACCATCGCCAGGAAATGGAACAGCGTCTGGAAGTGTTGCGGAAAGAAATGGAACAACGCATTAATTTGTTGCGCGAAGACATGGAAAAACGCTTTGAACAAATGGATAAGCGTTTTGAACAAGTGGATAAGCGTTTTGAAGGTGTCGACCAACAACTAGCGGAATTGCGGAGTGACAATCTCCAGATTAAGCGGAAGATAGTTAAATTGCAAGCCGGGCAAGAGAATATCCTCAAACAATTGTCTGGGCAAGAAGCCTGGTTGAAAATGACCATTGGCAGTCTGCACAATGATAAAGGAGAAACCTTGGAGGATATGTTTGCAGCGGGGTTGCGCTATGGTTTGAAGGATGACGAGATTACTCCAGAGACCATTCGCTTGCGTGAACCCTTGGTGGACCATGATGGTGTGGTGTTTGAAAAGGGTTATGAGACGGAAGTGGACTTAGTTGCCCACAATGGCACCTTGATAGTCTTCGAAGTGAAGGCCACCGCGAAAACGGGTGAGGTCGATTTCTTTGCCTGGAAAGTGAAGTTGCTTCGCATCCAAAATCCGACCTTAAAAGTGCGCGGTGTGTTTATTTGTCTGGGGGCACGGGCGGCAGTGAAACAACGTTGCCCAGAGATGGGGGTGGAATTGTTGAGTTAGCGAATGTCGGGGGCACCGTCAGGCACCGTTTTCTGGTAATCCTAAACTGTGGGTGAGATTTGACAACTTTTAAAAAGTTGTCAAATCTGTTAAACAGGTATTATAATTTCACCCATATTTTAGGACTACCCGTTTTCTGAGGTTATCATTGACTTTACTGAAAGCTGTGCGTTACGCTATTGCCAACGCACTTGATGCCGAAAGTGGTGCGTAGAAGTGGTGCGTAGAACATACTCTACCAACTTTAGATGAGGAAAATTTTATGTATACCGTTCACTTTACCCAAGTAAGTACACACTTAGAAAATTTCATGCAGCAAGTGAATGTTGAACACCAACCCATTCGGGTAGAACATCCAGACCATGGTAGAAATGTAGTTTTCATGTCAGAAAATGACTACCAAGGTTTGGTAGAAACACTTCACCTACTTGGCAACCCCACCAATGCGGAAAAGTTGTTATCAGCGGTAGTACGGGGGCCTACCGAGGCTAAATCTTGGGATGAGGTTAAACCTGAGTTAGGTTTATGAGAAGAAAGTTAAGTACTGAAGCATAAATTTTCCCGTATTTTCTTTCGCCCCTCTCCCTCTGGGAGAGGGGTCGGGGGTGAGGGAAAATACCGCCGAATTTCTGCTTCAGTACTTATTGTTGGATGTGCAAGCAATTACGGATTTAAAATGGTGGACCCAACAGGACCAACGAGTTACGGTGAAGATTATCGATTTATTGGAGTCTCTGTCATCTCAGCCCTTTACCGGTAAGGGCAAACCTGAAGCCTTAAAATATGAACTCTCTGGCTTTTGGGCACGGCGTATTACACACCGCCGGACAGAATGAGAGGGTCGCTGATGAGGGAAAATTGGGAGAGATTGGAGGATTTCGACGAAAATTAGCCAGGTTTCTGAATCGCCGATGGCCACAGATGACACAGATGACGCAGATGAAGGCCGAGGAATCGTAAATAATCTGTGTTATCTGTGACCATCGGCGATTCAGACCAAACAGGGTAAACCATACAAAATATTTCAAATTTCTTTCCATTGGAGGAAACTCTTTATGCAGACCGTTATGTTAAATTCTCGCACTGACCACGATGGGTTTTTACATCTCAAAGTGCCATTAGCCTTGCCAAATGCCGATATTAAAGTGATTCTGACACTCCAACCGATTCTCCCCGTCTCGGCGAACTCAACGCCGGCAGAGTTGGGTTGGAGTCCTGGTTTTTTTGAACGGACTGCCGGTGCTTGGGAAGGAGAACCACTCAGCCGTGGAGAACCAGGTGAATATGAGATACGGGAGGAGTTATAGTGAATGACTATTTGCCTGACACGAACGTTTGTATCCAATACCTTAACCAGAAAAATTCTCCAATTTTACGCAAATTTGTCACGATTCCCCAAACTCATATTGTTTTGTGTGACATCGTCAAATTTGAAATGTATTACGGTGCCTACAAGAGTTCTCAGTCGGCCAAAAATTTGACGTTGTTAGACGACTTTTTCAGTGAATTTATCGGTTTGCCGTTTGATGATAAGGCGATAAAAATAGGTGCAAAAATTCGTGCCCAATTGGCCCTGAAGGGCACCCCCATTGGCCGCTACGACTTGCAAATCGCTGCCATTGCCTTGGCTAATAATCTCGTGTTAGTCACTCATAATACCCGTGAATTTAGTCGCGTGGACGGGTTAATCATCGAAGATTGGGAAATAGAATAGATGGGTTAAGTCAAAACCAAATAAGGAGTCCAAAGCGTAGCTTTGCCAGGTCACAGACAAAGCTACGCTTTGGACTCCTGGCGGTGAATGAAGGTGGGCAAATTCCACCTACAAAGGGTGATTCAGAGATTTGACAACTTTTAAAAAGTTGTCAAATCTATAAAATAACCTCGTTACCACGCTCCGCGTGGTAATGCCGTCCGGACGCTCCGCGTCCAGTGTTGACCTTAGTTATCACCGGTAGCGGGTACTTCCCACTGGCTGGTTCACGAGAATTCAAGTATCTGGACGCAGAGCGTCCGGGCGGCATTACCACGCGGAGCGTGGTAACGAGGTTATACCTGGACAAAGGAATATCGATTCTCAAAACCTGCGAGGTCTTGAAAACTCCGCCAGTTTTATTCCATTCTCACTTGATATAGCGGACGGGTTTTGTTAGATTTGGAACCGACATGACTCTCAAGATAACTTTAATTAGTCACTGGGTCGTGATATTACCTTCATTTCTAAACAGAGACGATTATCATGCAAGCCATCAAACAAGAAATCCTCGAAACGCTGATCAGACTCCCAGACACCGCAAGTCTTGAGGACATTCGGGCCGTACTGGAAACATTTTGGCACCGCAAACTGACTCCGAAAACGATGTCCATTCACCCTGTAGATGCCTGTTATGGGACTTTGGGAACAGGACGAAGAACCAATGACATCATGGCTGAACTGAGAGGTACACCATGAGTACCACCATGATTACTGCCGTCGATACCAATATTTTGATAGACATTCTGGAACCAGACCCGATATTTGGACTTGCTTCGAGAGAAATGTTAAAATGTTGTCTTGAAGAAGGCAATGTGGTTGCTTGTGGTGCGGTGTGGGCCGAAATAGCCATTGCCTATCAGAAAGATGTCAAGGAACTGTTGCAAAAACTTAACTTGATGAAGATTTTTTATTCACCATTATCTCAAGAAGCCGCACTGGAGGCGGCCCGTTGCTGGTATGCGTATCGTCAACAGGGCGGCACACGCCATCGTCTTGCCACGGATTTTCTTATAGGTGGCCATGCACTGAGACAATGTGACAGGCTACTGACACGAGACCAAGGTTTTTTTCGTAACTATTTTCAATCTTTACAGGTGATTGAACCAACGCCGTATTCTAAACCAGAAACTTGAATTTTCTGGGATAATAAGTCAGGTAGTCAGGTAGGGTGTGCAACAGGTTTATCGTTGCACACCACCTCGCAGAGTTAATGAAGGTGGGCAAACAAATATAGCAAGAAGAACGAGAAGAACTCTTGGGAACGGGACGCTGGCGCGTCCAGACGGCATTCCCACGCCGGCGCGTGGGAACGAGAAGAAAGCGTTGGGTTAAACTTTCCCTCATTTTAAATTTAAGTGGGATGACGGGAAAGCGGAACGCCCTCGCAGACTCTTGGCGGAGGAATGAGGGCATTCCTTATGACACACTTAAATATCTTATCTCAATTAGGAGACATTTGTATGTCTAGTAAACATTTTAGTAGAAAAGGTGCCAATGTCAAGTTGGTACAGAACAGAAAGCCGTTGGCGCGGGCGAAGCGTGGTAACGAAGTAACCGAAAAATGACTATGCCAGTATTACCTCTCAATCAAGTTTTACAACACATTGCGGCTTTATCAGTGGAAGACCAAACGGTAATCGTACAAATTGTCCTCAAACGTTTGCACGAATCCAAACGCTATCAATTGTTGGAACGCATTCGCGAAGCCGAGGACAATTATCAAGCCGGCCGCGTGACGGTAGGCACGGTAGCCCAGTTGATGGGGCAGGTACAAGATGATTGAAATTATTTGGGATGACTCGTTTGTAAAAACTTTAAACAAATGGAAGAAACGCCATCCCCAGTTGGCGAACACGTTTGCCGAGAAACTAACTCGCTTTGTCCAGCAACCGTTTGAACCGTCGTTACGGACCCACCAGTTAAGTGGTCCACTGAAGTCATATTGGGCGTTAAGCATTACTTATGAATATCGTCTGGTGTTTAAATTTCTCTCGGCAAACCAGGTGTTGTTGATAGATATAGGCACTCACGAGGAGGTTTATTAACTTACTTAATGAAATACTTAGCCACTCTGCCAGTTGAAGAGTGGGAATTTAAAACCGATTTTTAAACTTTCTTGCGTTTTTAGTTTAAGTGGGACGCAGGAAGGCGGAACGCCCTAGCCGATTCTTGGCAGAGGAAACTAGAACGTTCCAATTGATACACACTTAAACAATCTACATTTATGGAGTTATTTGTATGTACACGAAATATTTTAGCAGTAAACGTGCCGATGACCCATCGGTACGAGAACGGGAGAAGTTTCCCGTGCCATGGACAGGCAGTGGCACTTCTACACCGCGTCACCCACGGTGGCGAGACACTCTCGCTAGTCAAGTGTTGGACCATGGGCCTACGGAGTGACCATGTTAACTGTTCAAGACTTAGTCAACGCCCGACTGTACCCCAATGAAACGGCCGCGATTCAAGAAGCGTTACGTTACCTACTCCGGGCACGTCCCCAATTACGTCTTCAGGTCGCCGTCTATCGCTATCAAACCGAAGACATCTCGCTGGGCAAAGCCGCCAATCTAGCAGAAATTAGTTGGGCACAAATGAAAGACGTGTTAACCGAACAAGGGATTTCACCACGCTTAGGTGTAGAAACGTTGTCCGAAGCGTTCGCCGACATTCAAGCATTACAACAGGAACTGGAGAGAACTGGATGAGTGTGATTGCGAATACTACCGTTATCTCTAACTTTGCGTGTATTGGGCAATTAGAACTGCTACGACAACTGCATGGCAAAATTTATTTGGCGATGGAAGTGTATCAAGAAATTCAAACTGGGTTAGCCGAGGGTTATCTGTTTTATCAAACGCTGGAGGAACAAATTTATCCTTGGCAAGAGACTGGTTGGATAATACTCACCAGTATGGTGGAGGAGGCCGAATTTCTGCGGTTTAGCGAATTGCCGGCGAAATTGCATCCTGGCGAAGCCTCCTCATTGGTCATTGCCCAGCAGCGGGGATGGTTATTACTGACGGATGACCTGGCGGCCCGTACTCAAGCGAAACAACGTGGGGTTCGTCTGTCTGGTTCGTTGGGGGAACTGGTATTAGCGGTAAAACGTCAACATTGTTCGTTGGAACAGGCTAATCAATGGCTGAACCGAATGATTGAACTCAATTATCGGTCGCCGGTCAATGACTTAACGGCATTGTTGCAGTAATTGCCATGGCACCAAATTAACGATGATGGAGTACGGAATTTATTCTGTCCTAATTCTAACAGAATCAATTCCATACTCTAGTCCGTGACGAGGTATTTGGAAAAAAGTCGGGCGTGATGAGGAAACTATGATTGAATGTAGGCTATTTAAGTTTGCAACTATTTGAAAACACAAAGGAATAAATTTATTTAAAAATATTTTGGGAAAATTAGCGGTTGCGACGTTTATATAAATAAGAACCAAATATTTCAACTGCAACTGGAAACCGTTGTATTTTAATCACTAGATAGTTATACTAACCTTGAGTAAAAAGACTGGTCAATAACTCAGGCTGACCACCTACCATAAAGATGGACTTGCTAACCGACTCCGCGAAAAGTTTCGTATCCGCAAGCCCTCTCACTTAAACTTACTTAGATTTGGAGGAAAACCGGTATGAAATCGTACCAATATCAACGTGCCTCGTCAAGTGGAGGTACTTTTAATCACCAGCCACACCGTCTCCCGTGGCGAGACACTCTCGCCCGTTGGTTCCGGAGAGCATCCCACGGGTACACTCACTAAACTTAACTGGAGAACATCATGGCCATTTTACAAATTGCGGAGGTCAACGACTCGGTCGTTGAACTATATGCTAACGCCTCGGCCGCCGAACAACGGCAATTAGCACGAGTGGTAGAAGAAATGATAGTGCTACTCAAGCGTACTAAGGAATCCACGACCGAATTAAAACTACCCACGGTGGACCGCCAACCACGTCGTAATCCCTTTCGACCGTTTCCCGCCATCAAACTGACTGGCGAAGGACCAACGGCCTCGGAAATGGTTATTCAAGGTCGTCGATAGGTGCAGAGAGGTACTCGGACATGATTATTTTCCTAGACACCTCCGCCTGGGTTAAATTCTTCCTTCAAGAGGAAGGCACAGCTAAAATTCAACAGTTCTTGTTGACTCAATGGCTGTCAGGAACGAATGTTGTTACGGTGTCGCCGATTACTTACGCGGAAATGCTGTCGACGTTAAGACGTGCGCACCGTGGGCAACGTCTTAGTAGCGAAGCGTTTGAAGAAGCCGTGACTTTATTTGAAGAACAATGGGCCAGTACCCAGGTAGTTACGGTCAATGCCGACTTGATAGCCCGGTCTGGTCAATTGGCTAAAGATTATGGTCTCAGAGGCTGTGATGCGTTTCAATTAGCGACGGCTTTACAGGTTCAGACGACGATGTTTATCGGTGCCGACTTAGAATTAAACGACACCGCCAGAACTTGTGGTTTGACCGTCTGGAATCCCAGCGACGAATTACCCGAATTAGCGGCGGTAGAAAGAAGTCAACCCAACACGGGCTAACAGGAAACCGTTGTATTTTAATAACCCGATTATCTTACTAACATTATGGAAACATACCGGTCGATAACCCAGGCTGACCCCCTAACCGCTGGAAAGCAAAATGACATTTTGCCAAAGTAAGGACTCGCTGACTCGACTCCATCACGGCTAAAGCCCGCAAGCCCGCAGTTTCACACTCATTTACTTAAACTGACATATTTGGAGGAAAACCGGTATGAAATCGTACCAACAACAACGTACCCCGTCAAGTCGGGGCATTTACCAACCACGCCCCCAGCGCGTCAAGTGAGAACGAACCGTATGACCAACGCGGACCAGAAGATGATAACGATTGCGGCAACCCAAATCTATCGCCAACATATCCAAAATATTTCGGTTCAGGAACAACTCCAGATAATAGCCTTAATCACGCAACATCTGATGGCTAATGAACCCCTAAGGAAACCCCAATTGCGTAGTTTATTGGAACTCGAAGGATTGGGTGCAGAACTTTGGCAAGCGAGGGATGCTCAAGAATATGTAGAACAATTGCGCCGGGAATGGGAGTAAACCATGAATCCGATAACTCCCCAGGAATTGATGGCGATAACTCAACTGGGTATCGACACCGCACCGCTTATCTACTTTATCGAACGACATCCGACTTACCTGGAATTGATGCGTTATTTGATTAATCGGCTGGATGAGGGTCAGATAGAGGGTAACACCTCGGTCATTACTCTCACGGAAGTGCTCATTTTGCCCAAGCAACGTCACGACTCCAAATTAGAAGGACTTTATCGTGAACTGTTACAAAGTAGTCGTCATTTTACGTTGCTACCGGTGACCGCCGACATTGCCGAACTGGCGGCCCAATTGCGTGCTTGCTACACCATCAAAACGCCCGATGCGTTGCAGGTGGCGACGGCCATCTTGACGAATTGTCAAGCCTTTTTAACTAACGATAAGAGGTTGAAAGTGGTTAAAGAATTGCCAATGTTGGTATTAGATGAATTAATTGCAATACCTGAGATAATGGAATGGGTCAAATCAGAGTTGGAGTCTCAGGGCGAAACGACCGATTGAGAAGTGTGTGCCTACCCATAGATTTTACGGGCGGGCAGGCGTGTCGATAGCCCGTGCAACTGCTGCTCTCGGGCAACTCCTTGAAAACACCAAGGAATAAATTTATTTAAAATAAATTTGGGGAATTTTGACAATTGTCACGTTTACTATAACTAAGAGCCCAACATTTCCATTGCAACGACTTTGGAGTCCGGAATTTATTCCGTCTTACTAACTTTAAGGACAAACTCAGGTCAATAACATTAAGATTCAGGCTGACCCCCTACCGAAGAGAGATTTGTACACTCTCGAAGAGTTGACAAATCTGGGGACTTACTCTCATTCACTTAAATTTACATAGTTGGAGGAAAACAAGAATGAAATCGTACCAATATCAACGTGCCTCGTCAAGTGGAGGTACTGTTAATCACCAGCCACACCGTCTCCCGTGGCGAGACTCTCTCGCCTGTTGGTGGTCGGTAATGTGACTATCTATCTGCACGACCTGCCGTTTCGGGATGCGGCAAGGGCAGGCGTAGTGGTGTAGCGTGTGTCTGAGAGTTCAACTTTAAATAAAGGTGTTTTGCTAGTATGACTACCAGAGAACTGATTTTGGCTGAAATTGACCACTTGGGTGACGATAAGTTGGAAACCGTTTATAGTTTTCTCAAACGTTTGATTCGGCCTCAACCACCTGTTCCTCCACTCCCAGAGGAAGACTTTGAACGTTTTTTTGATAAGTATTGTGCCAATTTAAGTCACTATCAATTTAACCGAGAAGAAGCCAATGAACGATAAACATTGGGTGGATACTAACATTTTAATTTACAGCGTGGGCGATGTCGTGGCCAAGAAGACCGTTGCCATTCAATTGCTAAAGACTGATGCCGTGATTTCTACGCAAGTCGTTAATGAAGCGGTCAATGTCATGCACCGTAAACTGAAATATGATTATGCCCAAATACGAGGCGTTATTAGCGAAATTTTGAAGCGAGTTGAGTGGGTGACGGTCACACGACCAAACCATTTTTTTGGCCTTGGAGATGGCAGAAACATATCGCTATCATTACTTTGACAGTTTGATGATTGCCAGTGCTTTGTGTCAACGATGTCGCACGTTGTATTCTGAGGATTTGCAACCTGGGCAAGTGATTGAAAATCGTCTTAGAATCATCAATCCGTTTGTGTAGTCTCAACGGTTACTGGCCAAAACCAATTGGATTTTAATCACACGATAATTTTACTAACATTGAGGACAAACTCAGGTCAATCACATAAGATTCAGGCTGACCCCCTACAACCATTAAATAAAGATGGACTTACTGACCCACTCTGCGAAAAGTTCCAGGTCAGCAAGCCCGCTATCCTAACCCAGGAGTACAAAGCGAAGCTTTGCACTAATTTATAGACCATTGACCGATGAACACCTCACCAATTCGCGTATATGCAGACACCTCGGTTTTCGG
>DZAL01000160.1:12972-15875 GCA_022729575.1 Thiomargarita sp. | reverse complement strand
CTGAAGCTTTGGACTCCAACGCCGTAACCTTAGCTTAACTTAATGGCATTGACGCATAACCACCCCCTGCCCTTGTTAAGGAGGGGAGTATGCGCCAACTAAGTTGACAGGGTGTACTCCCCTCCTTAACAAGGAGGGGCCGGGGGTGGTTGAGTTAACAACTTTCGAAAACCAGATTTGACAACTTTCGAAAAGTTGTCAAATCTAACCAGATTTGATAACTTTCGAAAGTTGTCAAATCTGTTCTATAAAATACCTGAAAATATATAAATAAATTATGCTTATAGGGATAATAAATGATGAATTATTAAAATATAATCAATTGATTTTAAATTAATTATTAAATAAGTTGCGTTTTTTAAGTATTTTATTTCCAATTTTAGGTAAAAATAGATTGCATTATTGACAATTTTCTGCTATAAGTCCCCATTTTTTCTCAGAATAGTAGGAGTTTTAACATGATCTCTGGAATGAAAACTGTGGAACCACGCTTCACCCCTTATCAAGAAACCGAGGGGGAGGAGTACATGAATGAAAAGCAATTGGAACATTTAAGACAACTCTTATTGCAGTGGAAACAAGATTTGTTGGAGGAGATGGGACGGACCGTCCATTACATGCAAGGAGAAACCGAAAACTTTGCGGATCCCAATGACCGTGCCACTCAGGAGGAGGAATTTTCGATTGAATTACGCACTAGAGAGCGGGAGCGCAATCTAATCCGAAAAATCGAGGAGTCTTTACGGGCGATTGATTCCGGTGATTACGGCTATTGTGAATCCTGTGGGATTGAAATTGGCTGGCGACGGTTGGAAGCACGACCCACTGCTACCAAGTGTATTGATTGCAAAACCTTGGATGAAATTCGGGAAAAACAAAAATTGGACTAAACCGGTAAATTAATCTCTCCGGTTTTAACTTAAATCCTTCAGTTTAACCCCAAGCACTGCCGTGATCACCACGGAGGGTTGTTGTTGCGCTTCAATTTTGGCTGATGTTGTCAATTTACGAGACTGTCATGGTTACCTCTTTTTCTCAGAATTTAACCTGCATGCGGTTGACAGAAACTATCACGATTTTAAATTTAACCCCATAGTATCTGTCAATCGCCTTCGCTGCGGTTAAGCAAAAAATGCCAGTGCGATCATCAATATAACAACGCCGACATTTTACTACGATAACGAGTCACTAATTCACCTCGATTACCCAATATTTGGAATATCTCCACCATCGCTTTTCGTGCCGCCTCCTCTTGAAAATGTCGGTCACGTTTCAGCAATTCTAATAACTGTTGCAAGGCGGCTTCATGCTCATTCAGCAAACTTAAACGGATTGCCAATTGATAGCGGGCCAGGTGACAGGCGGAGTCTGCTCTTAAAATTTTCACCAATTCATCGTGGCTTGGAGCCTTGGCGACGACTACAGCAAATTTTAACTGGACGGACAATTCACTGAATTCCGGTTCCGTTTGCACATTCACGGGCAAACTTTTCAATAACTGCTCGGCTTCCTCAAAGCGTTGCAAATCAATGAAAATCTGCATCAGGTCTTGATGAATCACATAATAGGTGGGATCACGGTCTCGCGCTTGCTCCAACCATTTTAATGCCGGCTCAATCTCACCCTGACGGTAGGCTTCCAGGGCCTGAAAGCGCAATTTATCAGCTTCGCGCTCCCGGTGGCGGTCGATTAAAGCGCGGAAAGTGGCTTCGAGCTGTACTCCAACAACCTCTTCCATCATTTTACCATGTCGAAACAATTTAAGGTTTGGAATATTACGAACATTATACTGAGTGGCTAATTCACGTTCATCATCAGTATTAATTTTGGCCAAGATAAATTTTCCTTGATATTCAGTAGCCAGTTGGGTTAACACCGGTAACAGCGTTTTACAAGGCACGCACCAGTCGGCCCAAAAATCTACTAACACGGGTACTTGTTGTGATTTTTCGATAACGGCTTCAGCAAAATTGCGCGAATTTGCTATGACAATGTATGGGGAGTTGCTCATAGTTTGGGAATTAAGAATTAGGAATTAAGAAAATAATTGAAAGAAATTTTGGGTGGTCGTCTGAGCAATCTGTGCAAACGGTTCATCCCGTAATTTAGCAATAAATTCAGCGACCTGTCGCACATAAGCCGGTTGATTGGTTTGGCCACGGTGCGGCACGGGAGCTAAATAAGGCGAATCGGTTTCAACTAACATCCGATTTAAAGGGACCAGTTTCGCAACCGCTTGTAAGGCTTTGGCACTGTTAAAGGTGACAATGCCGGAAAAGGAGATATAAAATCCCAAGTCCATGGCTTGTTGTGCCGTATCCCAATCATCGACGAAACAGTGCATAATCCCGCCCACTTCCGCGGCTTGCTCTTCTCGCAATAAACGTATCGTGTCGGTAGCCGCTTCCCGACTATGAATAATCAGCGGTTTTTTCACTTGTTTAGCGGCTTGAATGTGAGTACGAAACCGTTGCTGTTGCCAAGTTAAATCACCTTTGCTGCGATAATAATCGAGTCCAGTCTCGCCAATGGCTATCACTTTGGGATGATTGGCTAAAGTAACCAGCGTTTCTACATTACAAACCGCTTGAGCCGGAGTATTGGGATGAATCCCCACCGAGGTAAACACATTCTCCAATGATTCCGCCATGGTCAACATGTTTGGAAAATGTGCTAAGTCCACCGCCACACATAACAAATGTTTGACTCCTTGGGCGTTGGCAGCGGCCACCAGTTGCGCGGGCGTAGTTTGTTTGATCAGGTCTAAATGACAATGTGAATCTACTAACATAATTAAAAGTTTGAAGATCAAAAATGAAAAGAAGACAGAAGTAACCCACTAACCACCCCCAACCCCTCCTTAATCAAGGAGGGGGTGGTTAAACCCCCCTCCTTACCAAGGA
>DZAL01000160.1:0-12872 GCA_022729575.1 Thiomargarita sp. | reverse complement strand
GGGGTTGGGGGTGGTTAAACTCCCCTCCTTACCAAGGAGGGGTTGGGGGTGGTTAAACTCCCCTCCTTACCAAGGAGGGGTTGGGGGTGGTTATGCGTAAGGTGAGTTATTACATAGTATAAGTCCCTTTCTCCGATTTAATCAACGGCCCCAAGGCTTTTTCAATTTTATTTCGGGTGGCACCTTTATCTAATTCGCCAAAATGTACACCAATACCAGCCGGACGGCGACCTTGGACTCCTTTTGGATTAACCCACACTACCTTACCGGCGACCGGCATTTTTTCACCATCAGATAATAAGGTTAGTAATAAAAAAACTTCATCTCCCAATTTATAATTTTTGTCGGTTGGAATAAATAATCCCCCCTGTTTTAAAAAGGGTAGATACGAGTTATACAAAGTTTGCTCATCTGGAATATGCAATTGTAGCATATTCCGTTTAAGCCCTCCTGGACGAGACATAATTTATTTCCTCTGTGGTTGAATGTTGAGTTCAAACCAGGCGATGGCAATCACTTCCAATAAACCGCGAGAATTGACATTCGTACCGCCACTAATTAACCGATAAGTTTCCTGTTGTAACTCTAACAGTTTGAATAATTGACGCCAATCGATATGACGCGCTAACTGTGGTAACACTTCACGACGGTCTTGATTAACTAGAAATTGCTCTTTTGAACTGAGCGCATAACGAATTAAATCCATAGTCCAACTGAGCATCCATTGCAACACTTGTGGGACTTCCCAATTGTTCCAAGTCTCGGCCACATTAATCGGATTAGCTTTACCGGTGGCTAATTGGGCGAGATTATCAAACAATTCTTGTCGTTTGTTCAAGCCTTGAGTTTCGACCAACGCTAACGCGGCTAAGGGTGCATTTGCGGTCAACTGTAGTAACCATTTAGCCTCCAATGGTCGTGGTAACTGCGGTTGTAACCAGCGTTGGATCACTACGGAGTCGGGTCGATTAAAGTCTAGTCGTTGACAGCGGCTACGTATGGTTGGTAACAAGGCACCAGGTTGATGACTAACCAAGAATAATAAATTCTTAGGTGGAGGCTCTTCTAATAATTTCAAGAGGCTATTGGCCGAATTACGATTCATGGCTTCCGCAGGTTGAATAATCACAATTTGATAGCGACCATAGTGGGAGGTCAGGGCGCAAAATTGAATTAATTCCCGAATTTGGTCAATAGTGATTTGCTTTCCCGCTTCTGCCGGTTGCACCATGAAAAAATCAGGGTGATTACCGCTTTGTAATAAATGACAGCCTTTACACACGCCACAGGGTTGGGCTACCATTTCACCGGCTTTGGCTTCAGTTAATGAAGATGAAAAAAATTTTTCACATAATAACAGACTGACCAAGTGTCGTGCAAACGATAATTTTCCCATACCTGGAGGACCACCTAGTAATAAGGCATGAGGTAAACGATTTTGTTGCCAGGCGGTTAATACGATTTGCCAGACGAAATGGTGCCAAGGAAAAATAGTGGTGGGTTGCCAGGTTTCTGTGGTTAACCGCACTTCTTTTTTAGTCATAAGAGTTTAGGTCATTCCGGAAAATAAGTAGTGAACTTAGGTAATGTGGTAGCAATAATGGTATAGCGAGTTTGGAGTCCGGAATTTATTCCGTTTGATGCAGGAGGAATGCCGGATTCCAACGGAATAAATTCCGTACTCCAATGTGTAAAATTACCCGAATTTAAAATAAATGGTACCGTAAAAAGTTGCAGAAATAGCGTTCATGTCTTATAGTTTATTTCACTTTGCGCTCAATGTCAATGGGTAATAATCAATGCCATCGCCCAATGCCATTAATTCAAGTGTTTAATTTGCCAAGAAATTAGGTACTCACCTTACGCACAACCACCCCTAGCCCCTCCTTGCTAAGGCGGGGAATATCCCTGCGAGGCCGGTGGTGCTTACTCCCCTCCTTACCAAGGGGGCGGTTGAGTTAACCGTGCGTAAAGTGAGTTAGGTAATGATACAATCAGTAGTGGTCGAGATCTCAAACCTGACAGGTTTAAACCACTATCTGGTGCATGACTACCAAAAAATTACCCACTACAGTTAGTCACTGTTTTACTGTAACCTATTGTAAACAATCACAGTTTGGTCAACTCACCATGGTTATTCACTCCCTAGCATTACGAAAAAAATTATTATTTCTCATTGGTTTTTCAATCCCTATTTCTACTGCATTAACTAATATTCTCGGTCCTCTAGTGGTCGTATTACTGTTGTTAGAAGGAGATTATGCCACTAAATTAAGATTTCTCTGCCACCACCCGGTTGCCATTGCCGCCAGTTTATTATTTGGCTTGATATTAGCCGGCTTGAGCTATTCACCCGTATCGGGATGGGAAGCTCTGATGATGTTAGATAAGTATCGAGAATTATTGTATATTCCGATGTTTATTCTGCTGTTTCAAGAGGAGACAACAGCACGTTGCGGCCGCTATGGTTTTCTGAGTGCCATGGGTCTCACCTTATTCTTATCTTATCTCATGGTAGTGACTGGGTGGGAATTGGGCAAAGGCTCCGTCGTGAGTCCAGTGGTGTTCAAAAATTATATCACTCAAGGTCTATTACTGTCCTTGGCGGCTTATTTTCTGGCCGTGCAAGGTTGGCAAAATCGTCCTCGTTGGCGTTGGTTATTTTTTGGCCCACTCGTGGGATTAGCCAGTTACAATATTATCTTTTTGAATCAAAGTCGTACTGGGTACGTGGTGATGATAGTATTGATTCTGCTTTTCATGTATCAAATTCAACGTTGGCGTGGAATTTTACTGGGATTGGTGATGGTGGTGGTACTCAGTGTTTTAGCTTATCAAACTTCTCCCGTAATGCAACAACGTCTGGAAAAAATTTCTACCGGTTTAGTCGATTATCAACAAGGTGAGGAGACTTCAGTGCCCATGCGGCTGAGTTTTTTAAAAAACAGTTTGCTGCTCTGGTCTCAACATCCATTTTTAGGACATGGTACGGGTAGTTTTTCTTATAAATATCAACAATTAGCACAACCGCAAGGGTTGAAATTAACCGCCAATCCACACAATGAATTTTTGATGATAGCTGTACAATGGGGGTTAGTCGGGATGGCGTTGTTTATTTATTTGCTTTACCAATTATGGCGCACCTCGTTTCGATTGTCTCAGTTAAGTCCTGGCCAAAATTGGATGGCTCAAGGTGTAGTGATGACGATGACCGTAGGTTGCTTGTTCAATTCTTGGCTATTAGACACCACGGAAGGACATTTGTTTGCGTATTTAGTAGGTGTGTTTTGGGGCCGCTTACCGGTGACCCAGAATCTACAAAGTAGTGGTGAGCCGTGGTTATTACAATTACCGTGGCGAAAAATAATTTCGCGCCACCTGGCCCCGGTTTCAGCGTTGTTAGCACTGCTCATTCCGACCTGGTTAGTTTATTACGGTTTCATTGTCCCTAGTTACCAACCCTTGTTACTGATTGCAGAAAGTAAACTCGTTGACGGCGTGATGGCAAAAATCACGCAGCCATCTTCGTCATTATTATGGAATCAACAGATAACGGTTAATCTAGCGCCAACGACCACGACTATACAAACTCAGCACCCTTTAACCTTCATGGTGGCCTTAACCGAGGAGATTAAGCTGGCTACTCAATTTTCAGTAACACCTTCTCAGATTGGCCAGGCTGGGTATGTCATCCTATTAGTATCTTACCAACCGTCAACCGCGGTGCCGACTGAAGCTAAGGAGATAATGTTGCAACGGCGCGGTCCTCAGTGGTTACCGATGGTAGGTAACTATTTAAGCCTGGAAAGATATTTTTTACACTTACCGGCCACTATAGAGGTACCGATTTATCAAGGACCGTTGCTATTACCAGGCAAAATGCGCGTTTGGGTAGGCTATTGGGTGGAGAGTAACCATTTGAAACTAGAGAATTTAGTGTTACAGGAAGTGGCACGATTAGTCGTCATCGAAAAGGAGAAACTGTGACCTAATTGCCGATTTTATGATAGTTTTGAACGGTGACCGTAAATCTTTTCCCGTCGGTTGCAAACCAATCACCCACGGGTTTGAAAGGCAAACTAGGATGATACGGGTCGGTTTGCCAACGACGGTAGGTCATTATCGCTCGCCACTGAATAGTTTTGGGTAACGGCTGAAAGAGATTTCCAAAAGTCTCTAGTCGTTTTAGATTTCATTTAGGCAGGGTCCCAGGGTCAAAGTCGAAAACCTCACCTTGTTGAATTTCTGTTTCCACTGGTTGCGCCTTATGTGCTAACCAGTGTGTGGAATCGGAACTGGCCAATAAGGTTTTCCATTCAAGGTCAGCAGTCGTGACTGAATTCTGGTCAAACCAATCGGTCAATGCTTCCGCCAGCCAATTTTGTTCAACTTGGGGGAGGTTGGAAGCTAATTGGAAAACTTTGGCTAATTGGGGAGTAAGATTGTTATATAACATGAGGTTATCCTCAGTAATTCATCAGATAAGTTAAGTAGTCAAGTAGGATGGTTGCAACGGAAACTCTGGACTAGAGGCTTTAGCCGGTAAGGAGTGGCACGCAGTTTAAGTCAGTGGTTTTGGTTACCCCTCACCTCTTTACCATGCTGACCAGTTAAGGGGTAACGACAGGCCCGTGCAGCACTATTTTTCGGGCTAGAACGAGAGAACCAACCTCCACTCCAAGTTTGCCTGCTAAAAAGATGTTTTCTGCTGGTCATTAAACCTGTGGTTGCAGAGAGTGTCGCTGTCTAATTTTCTCTGTGGCCTCTTTCGTGACTCGTTGCGCAGTTTGATGATAATATGCTATCAACTCGTCATCAGTCAAATGTTTGGTCTGTTCATACAATTGGTCGCGAAGAGTACGAAGCATTTCATTAACTTTAATCGTTTCCATAGTGAGTGACCTCTCGTGGAGAATGAATTTCTAACAGATGATAACCGTTTTCCAGATTGACCGCATTAAAGGCTCTCATCTTGTCAAACCGGAGAATGTGTTTAAAATTCCAGCTAACTAACATATTAACTTGCGCTATGGTAGCCAGGGCAATATGTCGCATGTCATTCTGGTGCTTGGGGCTTAAAATTTGCCGTTGTTGATAGAAATTTACCAGGGTTAAAACTTCCTGGTTGATAGTTAACAAAGCGGGATTAATTTCAAACAATTCCGTGAATTTATCACGTATCAAAGGGGGGGGGCTACTTCAATCTCTTGGGCCACGACTTCGGATAACACCGGTATAAAATTACCCTCTTGAAAATCTTTAACTAAGCCGTTTGACCAACGGGCAAATTCTGGGTCAAAGCAACCGCCAATGACCGAGGTGTCCAGATAGATAGTTGGTTTCATGTTAGTTTTAGTTAATTTCCTCGATAGTAGAAAGATAGCCGATTTTTTCTCGTTCCCATGTTAGTTACATGGTAACGCAAAAAAGAAAACTCTGGACTAGAGGCTTTAGCCAGTGAGAAGTGGCACGCAGTTTAAGTCAGTGATTTTAGTTACCCCTCACCTCTTTACCAGGCTGACCAGTGGAAGGGTAACGAGAAGCCCGCCTTACGCACTCTACCTTGCTACCACGCCCATCGCATCATGGTAACGAGGAAAAATTCAGACCACTAGAGGTCTGCTTCTAGCCAATTTTTTGACTGTTTAAGGATAAGCATTCGGATTGTCGATAACTAAACCTTCTAATACGGCTGCCTCAAGTTGTTGTTCATCGGCTGACACAAAAGTCAGTTGGGATAGCTTCATGGTTTGTCGCATCTCGTGCAAAATCAGTGCGGCACTTAGATGAACTGAATCGTATCCGCGTAAGCCATATCGGTCCGCCAGAGTCATTCCCAGTTCCGCAACTCGTTCTGTAATCTCAATAATCCGATATTGGCGTTGCCAATCTACTCGGAAGTCATTGGCGAATTGTTGGGCATCAGTCAAAGACACCTGTCCCATTCGTCTTTTACGTGCCAACGCCGCAATCATTTCCGGGCCGGTGATTCTCACGGTATACAGCCGATGATGGGCGAGGGGGTGAGTTAACTGCTGTACCCAATCGGTACCCCTTTCTCGGGCATAGCGTTTTACCAGGGCACTGGTATCCAAATAGTAAGTAGCCATTATCGACGCTCTTCCAGAATGAGTTCCGACAGGGGTTTGCCCGCGATTTGCGCCGGGGTGCGTTCGGCAAAAGACGTAGTTTCTGATTTTATCTCGGTCAACAATCCTAGTTCCAGTAATTGTCGCTCAAATTGTTCCTCCGTGGATTCGGACCGTCCTTGAAGTGGCAGGAGTTTTACTTGCACTCTCAAACCCTCGACTAATTGCACTAGGTCTGGAAAAACCACCGTGTTATGTTTGACCATACCGTAATAGGTTGACATATTTTCTCCATTTGGTGTTGTTAAAATTCGTCTTATTCAAGCCGTTAACCTTAGCCTGGTAGAAAAAGCAAACTCCAGACTAGAGGCTTTAGACAATGAAAAGTAGCACGCAATTCAAATCAGTAGTTTTAGTTACCCCTCACCTCTTTACCATGCTGACCAGTGGAGGGGCAACGAGAAGTTGTGTGGCGTAGAAAGGGGGGGATTGGTGGGTAACGATAAACCTGTGGCCAACCCTAGCTGACTACATAGAATGTCGAACATTGGACGAGGGGAAGAAGAGTTGACATAGGTAAATCTTAACTTTACTGCGGTTAGCAGTGGCAGGAATGGCGGGCAACCAAAAGAGGTTGCCCATTCTTCATGGCTAATAGAGGTAAAATCAGAATTTGGTTAAGTGAAGCCCATTCTAAAGAGGTGGGTGGTTTTAGTAGGCTTCATGGCAAATGTCAGCTTTTACGGGCTAGAAGCAGCAACCGCATTGAAAATGCTTTCCCCAAGTTTAAGAATAAATTCTACCGCTTCTTTCACATCGGTTTCATCAATGTCTTTACGCAGATTGGTTCGCAAATCAATATCAGCCTCATGAACAATTTGATTTCTTCTACTCACAATACTTTTTAGGTCATTCCTTACCTTACTCACAGACATATTAAGTGACGAAGCGATTTTTTGCCATTTGTGTTCCTCTTCCCAAATCAAACTCAGTGCCTCAGCGATTTTGTCTGGTTCTTGAAAAGCTAACAACTTATGTTTGACCATAATCTCTTGTTCAAAGAAATATTCTGGCGTTTCGAGTGACGAAGTATTGGCAGACTGAATGACCTTTTGAATCTCCAGATGCGTTTTTAACGACATTGAAAAACTGTTGACTTTACTGGTCTTGGTACGTCTGCCAACAAAAGCCTGTAACATACCAATTCTAACCAATTCATGTATCAACTTATCCAATGCGCTGACCGCATAAACCCATTGCGCCCTTAACATATCAGATAAATCATCGGGCAGTTTCAGGTCATCTTTCAAGTGACGATAAAGAGTTTCCATCTCTGTAACAGCTCTCATATTGCTGTTAAATTGATTCATTGCACTTTGCATACTCTACTAACCCAATAACTTTATTAGCGAGTTCTTTAAACTCTTCACGAAATTTATCCCGATTTCCTTTTAAGTTTTTCAGAATGGGTCCAATTTCACCTATTTGTTCGTCAGTTAAAGCAAACACGGGCACTCCAGCGGCATGTGCCTTTGGTAATAAACCTTGAAAATCCTTTAACTCGAATAAACAAAAATCATCGGCTATACCTACTTTAGTATAGGCATCTTTGGGAAACAGCATTCGATTTTCAGCTATTTTAGGGACAAATTTATCGCGAACGAGGGCTTTAATTTCATCGATATTGTCTCGATAAGGTTTTGCGGCTTTACCATTTCTGATATTAAACCGTTGGATGATGTCACCAATAAATTTTGGATGAGAATTTGCCAATGGATAGGTTGCTTCTGCAAATAAAGGACGCATTCTAGTAGCCCAGTCAACCCATCTTGGCAAGATGGTAGTCAGGGTATTAACTGCCATAATTGAAAACCGGTCTGAATTAGTGGGAATGATAAACGCATCACTAGAAATAAAGAGATTCTGGTTAATCGCACTCAAACCAGGACTAAGGTCGATGATAACAAATTCAATTTCATATCGTGTAGCGGTTTGTTCTATTAATTCATTAAAGGCACCGGGTAAATTTTCTAAAATGCTAATGGCATTATTTGAGTAATGAGCCAGATTTAACGCCGCATCATATTCACTTAAATCCACATGTCCCGCCAATAGAAATAAATTGCTATTAGCTGGGGGACTAAAACAAGAAACGGCTTCTATGGATCTGGGTTTTCCTTGAAAAGCGACTCTAACACCGTCTTTAATATTTTGGAACTGTGTCTGGCTGTCCAAATAATATTTTTCAAAATCATCGCCTAAAATTAGACTAGAAAGATTGCATTGTGGATCGGCATCCACCAACAATACTTTTTTTCCTAACGAAGCTAACATCCAACCTAGATTATAACTGGTGGTGGTTTTGCTGACTCCACCTTTGTGATTGAATAAAACAATTTTGGTAAACATAAGATTTATTTGCCTTAATTAAGTTACCAGGTGTAACCTTATAACCAATTTAAAAGTGGTTCTTTTGACAGATTCCACTTTTGCCTACCAACGAGACTATAAGTCTATGGGCAAGATAAACCATAGTCAACAGATAGTCAAGAAATTTTTTGGCAATCAATAACCACCTTATCATCACCTAATAACCAGCCAATTAGAATAAGCAATGCAAGTTACCGTTGCCCATTCAATCCTACCTTTCATGGTCTCCATTCACTCTTCCATGCTATGAATTTTATCATGCCAATGGATTTAACCATTGCAATTGATGAAACTTTGAAAAATCACTATCGGTACTGCACAGAATCAAATCATGTTCAATGGCCAAAGTAGCCAAATGGGCCTCAGAAACTAAGTTACCTGTTGCTTGACTCGGTTTTAACAAGTTTCCTAAGATAGAGGATAATCAGCAATGGTGGCGTATAACAGCAAATTGGCATCGACTAAGAGTCGATTCATAGTTCTCCAAAATCTCGGCAATGTTATCCACCTGGTCTATTTTCAAACCCAAGGAGACAGGTTTGATGTGGTAAAGGGCCAGTTCTGTCACCGCATTTTGGGAAGAGATGCTTTGATATTTTCGTGACAACCATTCAATATCCTCCTCAATCGTGGCCAGCCGCTTCTGCTGGAGTCCAAATCTTCAAATTTGGAAAAAGGTGGCAGTGCCTGCTCAGTCAGATTCAAACAGGTCCAAATTTGAAAATTTGGACTCCAGCACCGTTCTTAAAGACACTTTATACCAAACAATTTATGTTTCAGTACTTATCTTGCCGGGTGTGGGTCGCCGCGGTAATTATTGCGCCGACAACAGTAGTGCAGGGTGATCAGTCACGGGAAGTAACACGCTAAAAATGGCACCGGGGTATTCGTGATTATTGTTGGCTCTTACTTGACCACCGTGATAACCAGCAATGAGACGGACAATATACAACCCTAATCCTAAATGCGGCTCCTTTTTACCGCTTTGAGAACGAAACGAAACCATCGATTCAAATAACTGGTCTTGTTCGATTTCTAGCGGTAAACTTTTGCCACGATTAATCACCTCTAAATGAATCATTTGGCGTTCCTGGTAAAGTTGAATTTTAATGGGAGACTGGCCTTCGGAAAAATCGACGGCATTAGAAATCAACTTATCCAACATTTGAGCAATGAGGTCCGGCACGCCTTGTAGCAGAATTGGCTGACCAGATAACTCTGCTTGAAAATTTTGCTGTGGATAAACTAATCGATAGCCGGCCACACAACTACTTACTAATTCGGTCAGTTCGAACAGTTCACGCTCCTCATTTTGTAAGGCTTGTTCCAACCGAGTAGCTTCACTTAAACGAGTGATAATCATATTCAAGCGGTCAATGCCGGCTTTGGCGCGTTCAATATAAATCTGCGATTCTTTAGGTTCACCGGTGACTTGAAAAGTTTCCAAAGATTCTAAATTTTCTAAAGAAGAGCGAACGACGGCCAGAGGGGTCCGTAATTCGTGTGATAAGCGGCTGGCCATTCCTTCTAGGTAGGTGTTGTATTGTTTAAGTTTTTCCAAAATGGTCGAAAAACTGCGCGAGAGGTCTCCAATCTCATCTTTGGCGGTGGAACCAATTTTAGTGGTGGTAACACGACCGTTGAGGTCGATAGCATGTTCGGCTTGGTCTCGTAACTGGCGTAGCCGTATGGAAAGGCGATTAGCAAACCACAGTAGTAATAAAGTGACCACGGTAAACACGATCAGCGTTTTATTGAACAAATTGGCAATGGCTTGACGTTGCACGGCTTGAATACTGCTGGTAGTTTCTTGGGCTACCACGGCACCGATGACTTGATTATCGACGACAATAGGGTGAGCCGCCGACACAATGACCGCTTGTTCATCGGAGGTAGAACTCCAGCGCAGTTCCGCTTGGCCTTTGAGGGCACTATTAACTTCTTCTCCTTCTAAGCGAGAAGCTCGTGCTTGGTCATCTTTAAAATTTTCCGAGGAGGAAAGTAATAAAAAACTGTACAACACATTGAGTGGATGATGCAGAAATTCGCGTTGTAAATCACCACTTTTAGCTAAAACTCGTCGTTGATTATCGAGCACCCATAACCGTCGCCCGGGGGTTTGGGCCAGCGGTTTGATAATATTTTCAATTTCTGGCGAGGGGATGAACACTTTACCGACGGTTTCCAAGTTTTGAATCGCGGAAGTGCCTATCAGGGTTTTAATATTGCGCTCCTTTAAATCGTCTACATCGGCGATGGCAAAGCCTAATCGTTCATTGATTTTATTAAGCGGTACTCGTAATTCTATGATGTAACCGTCGGCGGTTTGTTGCCAGAGCCCTTGAATCCGGTTTTCGACTTCCGCTTTGGGAGAGTCGCTATGGCTCGGAACTTTGTAAGCATTAATCCAGCCGGGGCCCGAGGGTGTAATTACGTAACGGTAGATTTGTCCATTCGGCTCTTTCATTACGATTTGGAGATGATCACTCCGGTCTAATCGTAAACTGGTAGGCTCACGATAAACTAAAATATCATCTTGTACTACAAAGAGGGCATAGAGATAACCTTTGTATTTGCTAAGAACATGTCTAAAGGACAGCGAATCCTGGGAGTAGGTGCCACTATTTTTGAGAATGTGTTTGCCAGCATAATCACCGGTTTGAAGCAGTAAATCTCCCCAATCATCTATGTTGCCATCGAATTTAATCGGGTCTTTAAGGGTGTGTGCAAACAGTGGTTCATCTTCTGGTACGGTGTCAACCAATTTGCGGCTAAATAAGGTTGGATTGCTATTCAAGACCCCAGCGACGGCTCGTGCAGTTTCTTGCAAGGAAGTTTCTAAATTGCGACGCAGATATTGTTCCATTTCACGCACATATTCATAGCCCACGTAGGGAATACTGAAGAGTGTCAATGAGAGTAGTAACACTCGACTACGGATGCTGAAGATCATAGTTCCTATATTTTACCTTGTTTTCGATTCAGTGGGTGGATTAGTTAGTGATGGTCGCTACCCATATTCCAACGGTAGCCCATACCGTACATGGTTTCAATCGCGGCAAATTTGGGGTCGATAGCCGCGAATTTTTTACGAATCCGTTTAATGTGAGAAGTTATCGTACTATCATCCACTAAAACCTTGGCTTCTTGCATTAGTTGTTCACGATTTTTCACATGACCTGGGTAGCGGATTAACGCATGAATAATCCAAAATTCAGTCAGGGTTAAATCCACGATAATTCCTTTCCAGGTTGCGGTTAGCCGGTGGCTGTCTATGAGCAAAGGACCGCGTTCAATCACACTTTCTTCGGAAGGAGGGGTACGTAAAGCGTCAATGCGTCGAAATAATGCGGCAATCCGTGCTAATAAATGAACCATGCTAATATCTTTGGTCAAGTAATCGTCCGCGCCTAAGCGTAGTCCTGAAACCATATCAAATTCGCTGTCACGGGCGGTTAAAAAAATAATGGGTAAATAATGAGATAAGGCACGTAATTCATGACATAAGTCAAATCCACCTTCGACTTCTTCTTCCAAACCGATATCTAATAGAACTAATTCTGGCAAACGAGCTTTAAAAGCCAACATGGCTTCTTTACGATTGGCATAAGTGTTGACTTCATAACCGTTTCGACGAAGCACTGCTGCATAATTTTCTCGTATAGCAAGCTCGTCTTCAACTATAGCGATACGACGACCCATTGATGTGTCCTTGTTCTGATTTTTTGATGTATAGTAATGGAAGTCTTAAAATTCAAAGAGTTATACCGGGCATGAGGTTTCTTAAGCCTTCGCGGCTTAGGAAACTTAGCATCTGCTAAGTTTAGAAAATCCACCCCTGGGGTTAATCTTGCCATTGGCTGGCATGGATTACCACGACTTCTATTATCTTGGAGGACTGCCAAAAAGATGAATAAGTACTGAAGCAGAAATTTTCGGTAGTCTCTCCAAATCAATGGAGGTGTTAAAATTCAATGAGTTATCAAAGCTCAAAGTTTCCTAAACCTTTGAGGTTTAGGAAACTTAGAATCGCCGAGGTTTCCTCAACCTGTGAGGTTTAGGAAACCTAAAACTGGTAAGGTTTAGGAAAGTTAGCACCTGGATTTTAATACCTCCGTTAGTTGGTAGGGACTACCAAATTTTCTCGTATGTTCTTTCGCGCCTCCTTTGAGCGGGGGTGAGGGAAAATACCGTAGAATTTCTGCTTCAGTACTTATTATAAATCGATCTGCCGGTTAAAGCAAGTCATTAATATAGTAGTATTCATAAAATCTTTGTACCCCCTCCATGTACGGGGGCACTGCTATTAAGTTAAGCCTGCCAAAGAAACCTTGAAGGTCTAAAACCAGACCT
>DZAL01000159.1 GCA_022729575.1 Thiomargarita sp. | reverse complement strand
GGTTTAGCAACCAAGCGGCAAACTCTACGGAAAAGTCGTCAAACAAATTTTTCAAAAAATCATCGGTGGTGGTCATAAATAAATGTTTCTGGTAAAGTCAAGAGTGAGACAACAAATCAGGATAACTTGGAAAAACGTGGTTGTCAAGTGTGAGGTAAAATACATCGATATGAATAGCGAGTCATTATTATTCACTATCCACTGATGTATGGGCCTCAACCGACGGGCATTATCACCTCTTTACCACCCATTTGCTCATCCTCCCTGGCTAGCCGGCTTGACTTTAATTTAAACTCTCTTCTCAAATAACATTGGGCCGAAAAATTTTCAATTGAAATTGCTATCTCGGTCTTACAGGCATATCAGTTTTGGGGGTTTCATGGTCTAAACCGCTTTAGCAAAATCAGACAACTGATTTTAGAGGTACTCTCGTGATTCAATCTCTTGAATTACAAAAATTTAAATGCTTTGAGAATCCAGTTATCCCATTTGGTGCCTTGACTTTATTGTCAGGACTGAATGGCATGGGCAAATCGTCGGTGTTACAATCTTTATTGTTGTTACGCCAGTCTCACCAACGCCAATTGCTTCAAGAAACCGGCCTGGCACTCAATGGCGATTTGGTGGAAATAGGTACGGCGGAGGATGCACGGTTTGAGAATGCACTAGTCGAAGAAATTGGTCTGGCCTTGGTGTTAGACGATAGTATCCAAGGTCGATGGCATTTTAAGTATGATCCTGAAAACGATATTTTAGGCTATGCTTCGCCACCAATAGTTGCTACTGAGATTTTTCAAGGAGTCTATTTTCCGATAATTTCCACTGTCTCCAAGCGGAACGGATTGGGCCACGAACGGTCTTTGAAAAATCGGATTCTTTGGTAAGAGAACATAAGCAACTGGGTATTCATGGACGGGCTTCAAAACCGGTGCGTAATTGGCGTAACAACGCTAAAAAGAGGTCGTCCATAAGGGAGTCGGCTTCATCAATAAATAACACTATGGGTTTAGGATTTGGTTCGGCCCACTGTTGCAAGTAACTTTTAAGACTCCCAAACTGCGGACTCACTTCGGTGACGGTGGCTGGTCGTTCTAGTTCCGGCAAATAGCGACGGCTTTGACTGTAAATCTGGGAAGCCACGAGTTGCATGGCATGTTCTGGGTCTCGGCCACTGGTAGCCATTTGAATGTTGACTGGCAACACCGTATATTTCCCTTCCTGATTCAGTTGGCACATTAACGCATATAAATAAGTCGTCTTGCCCGTTTGCCGGGGAGCATGGATAATAAAATAATGGCGACCGTCAATTAGTTCGCGAATGCCAGATAAGCGTGGCAACGAATCCACTACGTAATGAATATCCGGTTGACAAGCGCCGGCGGTATTAAAGAATTTGTGCATAAATATTCTCCTGTGGGTGGTTTTAGATTTGACAACTTTTTTAAAGTTGTCAAATCTGTGCCGGGACGATTTATTTTACCACAATTCCACCCGGATCCACAATCCGTCCATCCACCCCGGTACTGTCTCCCAATTCACCATCGTTCAAGGTGTAACTCGCTTTTACCACTGACTTTCCACCTATCATCACCGCTTCAAAAGTGACGTTGGGGAGGAGATACCAAGCAGCCGTTTGTTCATTCCCTGGTACCAACGGACCAAATTTGCGGAAGATAACATTACGTTTCACCGTACTCACGGCATGATAATACAAACTGATTTGTGCCTGTGGACAAGCCAACTCGAAGTAGATTAATCCTTGAGGCATGGGTTTATTTTTCTCCGGTTTGCCGTAATTGTCGGGTAAATCGGTATACACGTCACTAATCACGCAAGTCTCCGGTTGGACGGCGAAGGTGACATAACGGCCCGTGACCTTATCGGGTAAACTGATGACATTGGGTTGACGCGCATCAAGAATACCATCACCATTGCCATCGCCAAGCGCCGGGATGTTTGGGTCTTCCTGATATTGGGCACGACACACTTTATCAGCGGTCAGAATGACCTGACCTTGACTATCGCAGGCACCTCCCCAACCGACAAATTCCCATTCCAAGGGTGCTTTACTGGCTTCTAATTTCACCGTGGTACCATACAAATAAGTCGCTTGGCAGGTGTCAGGGCAATTCATGCCTTCTCCCGTGACCGTGGCGGCTGGCGCATTTTTTTCCACCGTGAGGGTGTAATAGTTTAAATCAAAGGTGGCCACGCAGGCGGTATCGGCCATGACAAACACTTTGCCCTCGGTTTGACACGCCGAATCGCCACTCCAATGGCTCAATTGTGAACCTTCCCCAGGGGTCGCCGTGAGGGTGACCCAGGTGGGGGTAGTTACCGTATAAGCGCAAGCGGCGGCAGTTGGCGAGCAATCGATTCCTACGGGGTCACTGGTGAGGCGGCCCGTGCCCGTGCCGTCGAGGGAGAGCGTCAAGGTCATGGGAGGTAACGGTGGCACTAGCACCGGTGTGGGTATCACGGGAGCCGGTGGCGGTATCACTGATGGCGGAGGAGCCGGGGTAATCGTGATGGTTGTGGTGCCAGGATTGGAATCCACGGTGCCATCATTGACTTTGAAGGTAATGGTATCCGTACCAGTTTGGTTAGCATTGGGAGTATAGGTGAAGGCACCGGTGCTGGCATTAGTCATCGTCGCACTGCCTTTTGAACCATTAGTGACAATGCTGTAAGTCAGTGGATCGGCCTCAATATCGGAAGCGAACCAGGTTTGGTTCAACACGGTATTTTCAGTGGTGGTGAAACTGCTGGCACTCGCTACCGGTGCATCATTGATTGGATTGATGGTGACATTGACCGTGATAGTGGCCACGCCATCAATATCTGCTACCTGCACTACAAAACTGTCGGCACCATTGTAATTTGCGGTTGGTGAATAGGTAATGGTGGGGGACGCACCGGTGCCGGAAACGATGGCGGTGCCGTTAGTGGCAGGGGTGGCAAGAGTCCAGGTCATCGTGTCACTTTCCGTATCCGTGGCCGAAATGGTTGGGGTACTCCAGGCCGTAGGAGAACCGTCTTCATCCATCGTGACTGAGACCGACGTGCCTTGAGCAATCACCGGCAAATATCTCGTGGTGAAGGTGACATCACTGTCATAACTGTAAATCGTACCGGCGGAATTAGTCGCGTAGACTCGCGTATAATACGGGGTGCCTTGAGGAGTTAAGCCGGTCAGCGAACCGGGAATAGTGCCTATTCCAGCAGGGCCGTCAGTGGTACAGGGAGTGGTGGGACTGACACTGGTCGCATAACATATACCGCTGGCCGTTACTGCCGACGTTCCCGCGTCAACCACGGTGCCACCAACGGAAGCGGTGGAGGCCGTTATCGCGGAAACTGTACCGGTGGTGACATAAGGATAGCCGTATTTCCACGTTGCGGCGGTCCATGATGGACCATTAACTAAGGTACCATTATGCCCGTGCCCGGTAACGTCGGGCAGAGTCGTGCCAGAAGTCTGGTCAAAGTTGTAATAGGCCACCAAATTGGCTTCATTGCCAACCAGGGTTTGGTGCAGGTTGCTTTGAATCTGGGTTTGGGTGCGGGCCACATTCCAGATGCGGATTTCGTCCAGACTGCCGTCAAGAGGATAGGTTCCGTTCCACTTACTCCCGATGCGCCAAGGGTTGGTACAGCTTGTAGCTATCCCGGTCTGACTGGCTTTCTGATTGCCGTCTATGAAAAGATTGAAAGTGGTTCCGTCATAAGTAAACGCTACATGATGCCAGATGCCGATATCCGTTAAGTTATATGATACAATCGGGTTGCCTACATCGAAACAATTCAGAACCCCGTTGTTGATATTGCATTCCAGAGATAAAGAGTCAACTCCGACATCGCTGTGTCTGTTGAGAATAATTTCCTGTCTTGGCAAGAGATTTTCAGGTTTTATCCAGAACTCTATTGTAAATTTCTGATAGACATTAAGCCCGGCAGAATACGGGATTCTGACATAATCATTTAAACCGTCAAGCGTCAGAGCATTGCCAGGGGAAACCATGAACGAAACGGTTGCCGAATTAGGACTGGTCCACGCACCTGTTTCAACTCTCATGCGATAATAATAGAGAGTGCCGGGAGTCAATGTCAGACCCGTGACGTTAGATGAAGTGCCTACCGGCATGGCAATATTGTTGCCGTTGGTGAGAAACGAACCGAAATTGGGGTCGGTTGAGACATCCAGCCGATAACCCGTGGCGCCGATAACCGCATTCCAATTTGCAGTAAAGCTGGTGGAGGTTACATTGCTGGCAGAAATGGGAAAGGGACACATTGCACCGGAGGTGGTCCATTCCGTACCAACCATATTAGTCAGCGTGCCGTCATGCCCTTTAACATCAGACAAAGTTGTGCCGGTGGTTTGGTCAAAATTGTAATAAGCCATAAGACCGGTTTCACTGCCTGCCAGGGGATTGTACATATTGGTCTGAATCTGCGCCTGAGTGAGAGCCACATTCCAAATGCTGACTTCATCAAGCTGACCATTGAGATAAGCGTTTGTTATATTTCCCAGGTTGAACGGTACGCTTCCGTTTGTTATTACCCCAGAGGCAAGGGTATTTCCTATTTGGATTCCGTTAAGATATAGCCCGAGTGAGGCGCCGTCATAAGTCAGGGCCAGATGTTGCCACTGATTTACGGCAAGTATATCAGCAGTACCTGCATATGCAGCCATTGTAATTGTAGATGTCACCCCTGAACTATTTCTGAAACGCGCCTCAATACCTGTGGAAGGGGTTTGAAGGAGATAAAAATCTGCATCACTATTATTTCTGAATCCGATGATGCCGTCCGCATCTGACCAGTTAGATGGTAAAACAGATCTTGGATATACCCAGCCCATAATGGTCATCGTATTGCCGGGGGTGGTTATGAGAGATGAGGCATTTGGGACAGTTACATACTGATTGGAATTGTTAAAGTCCAGCGCATTGCCGGGCGGTGTTACACTGAAAGCCGCAGGACTTGCCATCAGCAAGCTGACCGCCAAGAAGTAAGATTTGCCAACTCTCGCCGCCTTGGCAAGACTGAAGAATTGGAACAGTTGAAGACTGACATCCGCTAATTTTCGTACCCACTGAGGTAAGGTCTTGATATATAAAGATTTCATAAGGAGTTCTCCTTTAGAGTTGATTAGTGTCTGAATAAATGTTGAGAACGGTCAACTCGGTTCAGACCCGCCGAAGTGACTTTCGTGATGGTAGAATCAAATTCACCCCAGAGGGAGTGTGTATGATTCTGCTACTGTTTTAAATTATAGCAAACTTTCAAGCGCAATGCTACCGGCTGAAGAGGCGTTCGCCGCAATGCTATTAAATTAAGGAAGGGGGCGTCCTACGCACCCTTCGGAAAACCGCACCGCCTCTAAGTGGTGCGTGGGACGCACCCTAGCCATCGGGCTGCCAGTCAGAGTCAAGGTGCGTGGGACGCACCCTACATTCCTACATCCCCATCAAAATTACCGTCTTTCCTGCTACTTCTACTACTTCGCGATAAATTCTCTCCTCCCAAGTCTTTCCCACACGAGTTTCAAACAAAATCAAATATCCTTGTGACAAACCCACTCGACTTAAATAGCGGGCAGTTTGTTCCAAGCCATCTTCACGGGTATATTCATCACGATACAATTTCAACTCAATGACAAATTGTTCTCCCCCGTATTCTATCCATAAATCACATCGCCCATTGCCAATCGCCATTTCACGTTCAATTTGTCCCCCAGCATTGATAATTCGTTGCAAGAAGGCCATGAGTAATAATTGCCGACCGACTTCACGGAAATCATATTTCCCTAACCAGGCTTCGGAGTTGCGACGATAGAACTTTTGGAAGGCGACTAACAACGCCTCTAGGTCTAATCGTCCGTCTTTGATATACCACCACGGTTCGACTATATCATTGGGAAAACTCACTTGGAACGGGTAGCTTAACACTCTGGGGATGATTTCTTGATAAATCGGATTAGCAAAGTGAATCGGTAGTTGCCGGGTAATGAGTCCTAAATCATAGGTGTAGGCCAATTCATCATTCAGTTGGTCGAACTCTAACAATTCACCTTTGATAATCGCCTCCACCACCGGTTTCACCTGCGGTTCCCGTAACTTATCAATCAAACTATCTAAATGCGTATCCCGTCGTTGAATTAATTCCTCCTTGGCTTGGATGACGTGGGCTAAGGTGATGGGTTGAGTGTAATCATTCTGCAACACCTTGGCCACGATTTGTCTAGCTAACGCATTGGTTAACCAGGGTTGTCCTTGAGTGAGACGATAAATCTCTTGTTTGACCTCGGTGGGGAAGACTTGACCCGTGGCTTGGGTATGTTGTGACAGTAAGGTATTGACTTCCTCGGGCGTAAAACCCAACATGAACAATGATTCGGTTTTCACATTAAAGGGAGAGCCCGTGCCTAAATTCTCTCGTTCTGGACGGAGACGAATCTTATAGTCACGGACATCTCGTAAGCCGATGAGGGCGATAGCGTGAGGAAAGCCCGTGGGACGAGTTTCAAAGCCAGAACGTAATTGACGTAGCAGGGCTAAGAAGAGGTCATCCATCAGAGAATCAACTTCGTCTATGAATAAGACTAAGGGTTTAGGATTATGTTTCGTCCACTGATTCAGGTAAGTACGCAAGGTGAAATCTTGAGAAGTGGGTGGTAAAGTGGGCGGTTGCTCGGCTGGGGGCAAAGCCGCGTCCGCTGACATAATTATGGATCGAGCAGCTAGATACATGGCATCATGAGGATTCATCCCGCTGGCGGCTTCTTGAATATTCACTTGCAACGTCGTATATTTTCCTTCTCGATTGAGTTGGTGCATTAACGCATATAGATAAGTTGTCTTGCCCGTTTGCCGCGGGGCATGGATAATAAAGTAATGCGCATCTTCAATCAGTTCACGGATGCCCGACAAGCGTGGTAATGGATCAGCCATATAATGACGCTCTGGTTGACATGGGCCAGCAGTGTTAAAAAATTTGTGCATAAATATTCTCCTGTGGGTAGTTTTAGATTTGACCACTTTAAAAAAGTTGTCAAATCTGGTCTGAACGATTTATTTTACCACCATTCCACCCGGATCCACAATCCGTCCATCCGTCCCCGTACTATCTCGCAATTCACCATCGGTCAAGCTATAACTGGCCTTTGCCACTGACTTCCCGCCTATCATCACGGCTTCAAAGGTGACATTGGGAAGAAGATACCAACCAGCCGTTTGTTCATCCCCTGGCACCAGCGGACCAAATTTGCGGAAGATAACATTACGTTTCACGTACTCACGGCATGATAATACAGACAGATTTGCGCTTGTGGACAAGCCAACTTAAAGTAAATCAATCCTTACTGTGGCGGTGAACCGGCTGAAAAATTTCGGCCGCACTACTTAAAAGTGGGCTAACCAAAGGACGTTTGCTCACTCTATGTCAGTGATGGGCAATATTGCTCCATGAATTGTTCCGTTATTGACCCTAACCGTTTATCCAAAATGCGAAAGACCTGGTCTTGGATGAATGGCGGAACACCACCATAAAAGGCTTGAGCAATGCCGCCGGTAATACAGGCTTGAGTATCGCTATCTCCTCCCAGAGAAATGGCATTTCGAATAGCATCTTCAAAATCCGCCGATTCCAGAAAAGCACGAATAGCTTGAGGTACTGACCCTTGACAAGATACATCAAAATAGTAGCCTGGTCGGATCACTTCTAAAGGAGTATGGAGGTCATAACCAAAGGTATTTTCTATATATTCCTGGATAGTCGTTTTATCCCGACCGGTTCTGGCTAAGAAAATCGCGGCGGCGGTAGCTTGGGCTCCTTTGATACCTTCGGGGTGATTATGAGTCACGGCGGCACTTTGTTTAGCCTTGGTTAAAACCGTTTCTAAATCCGCATAAGCAAAACCAATGGGACTAACTCTCATCGCCGAGCCGTTGCCGAAACTGTTATATGGCTGACGGTCTTTAGACAAAGCCCAGGCGCCAAAATGTCCTCCATATCCAGCATAAGGATAGAGACGATAGTATTCCTTCAATTTATCCACATAAGGTTCCCCATTGAGAATACTGTCAGCCAGGGCCACCGTAAGCACGGTATCATCCGTAAAAGTGTTCTGGTAAGACCCAAACAGTTGAAAATCTTTAAATTTGATGGGTCGATCTTCATAGACGGAACCAATAATGTCTCCTGCGATTGCTCCTATCATATTATTTTCTAGCTCCAAGGTGAGTATAACCAGTATCCCCAAACCTCTCTCGTTTTTGTGTGTAGCTGGTTCGGGTTCAGGTAAAAGTTGATTTTTTTTGATAATGGTGAAATATGGGAGATAAATCTGGAATCCAAATCTTTAGATTTGGACGGGTTGGTGTTTGAACCTGGCTGGTCCGCCAGGTTGCCAAATCTGAAGATTTGGATTCCAATTACAGGTAGTCCCTCCAAGCTAATGGAGGTCTTAAAATTCAATGGGTTATCAGAGGTCAAAGTTTCCTAAGCCTGGAAGGCTTAGGAAACTTAGAACCGGTGAAATTTAGGCACCTTAGCTCCTAGATTTTAATAAGTTCTGAAGCATAAATTCGGCGGTATTTTCCCTCACCCCCGGCCCCTCTCCCAGAGGGAGAGGGGCGAAAGAAAATACGAGAAAATTGTTGCTTCAGTACTTACCGTTGGAGGTCTTAAAATTCAATGGGTTATCAGAGGTCAAAGTTTCCTAAGCCTGGAAGGCTTAGGAAACTTAGAACCGGTGAAATTTAGGCACCTTAGCTCCTAGATTTTAATAAGTTCTGAAGCATAAATTCGGCGGTATTTTCCCTCACCCCCGGCCCCTCTCCCAGAGGGCGAGGGGCGAAAGAAAATACGAGAAAATTGTTGCTTCAGTACTTACCGTCATTAGCTGGTAGGGACTACCCAAGTTACAGACTTTAAGAAAAGAAAAGCCACCCGTGTTAAGGGGTGGCTTAATTACATCTGTAGTGAACTTAGGGAGGTGTCCGAAGTGTTATAGACCTGTAGCCATTAGCTTATACCACTCCCTGCACGTTAAAGGCAACTATGCTTTAGTTTCATGCTCTTACCCTTACATAAGTACTGAAGTATAAATTTTCTCGTATGTTCTTTCGCCCCTCTCCCTCTGGGAGAGGGGTCGGGGGTGAGGGAAAATACCGCAAAATTTCTGCTTCAGTACTTAATACTTGCCTCAGCGCGGCAAGTATGCTTCTAATAAGTTCTATTTTCAATTATAATATTGAGAACAAATATGGTCAAGCACTTTTTTAATTTAAGAAAAAATGGTCAATTATTCTTTGTTATAGTGCAGAAGAGTATATTTTTCTCGTTCGGTATTTCCACGCCGAGCGTGGGAACTAGAAAAATCAATAAGTTACCAACTTGTGTGCATAGAGTCCCTGAGCTCTGAGGGATAACACCCCTCGAAGGGGTGTTATCCCTACTGGCCAAATTCATTGTAGAACAAATAGGTAAGGATATTACTAGCTCTGAGGGGTAACACCCCTCGCAGGGGTGTTATCCCTACTGGCCAAGAATACGCTATTCTAAAACCAATGATGAAATTTGGGATGACTCCGCACTTCCTCAAAATCACTATCAGTCATGGCCATTTCTTGACACTCTGGATTTAATAAAATTGCCTGACGCAGTGCCTGGATCGCCTGCTCCTGATGACGACCCGCCAGCGCGTAACAGCATGCTTTATTATAAAACAAAGAAAATTCATTCGGTGTTAACTCGATAGCCTTATCAAAATAGACAATTGCCTCAAGATAATGCCCAGCCTCCATCAAGCTAAAACCGCGATTTTGCCAAACTTCATCATCATTCTCATCATCACTATCATTACTATCACCAAGTTGACGTTTAAATTGAGTTTTACTATCCTCATCTAACTGTAATTGACCATGACCATTTCCAGTTGACTGACCAAGTACCATAGTATTTTTTACTTCGCGGTCAACCTCTCTCTCGTCAACTACGGTATCGGCAATAGTAGCTAAACCAGTCATCAAAGGCCCAGTCGCCTGTTGCAAAGAGCCAGTGAAATGAGTGAGTACCTGAGTCAAATCACCCTGCCACTGCTCTATAGACTGCAAAGTTTGACTTTCTAATTGGGTAAAACCGGCTTGTAATGCCGTAAACCCTGTCAATTGAGTTTCTAACGAAGATTCCGCCATATCCAACTGAGTTTCTAACGAAACTTGTACTAATTCTAAATGCCCTTGGACTTTTTGATGCAGTCGTTGCACCATTTTATCCAAATTCTCTTCTAATGCCGGCAACACCTCGGTTGGTAACTGTTGAAAGTCTCTCAATTGAGCATCGGTTTGCTGAATTTGTTGTTGAAATTTTTGCATCACTTCAGTTAAGTGTGCCAACGCCGCTGGCAATACTTGCGTTTGACTCACCATTGCTTGCAACGCCTCACCAGACTGTTGCAAAGTTGCTACCGATAAAGCAAATTGGTCATTTACCTGAGTTAACTGTTGACCATAATCTTCTTGCCAACCCACCAACGAAGTCGTGGTTTGATTAAATTGTTTAAATTTCTCGTTAACTTGGTCAGTTAACGAATGATTAGACTCAGTCAAAGTTTGTAGCAATGAAGGTAAACGATTTTCTACAATTTGTTCCGACCAAGTACGTAATTGACCGGCTAAATTTTCAAATCGCCGAGTAGAAACTTGTTCCGCCTGTTGTAACTCAGTTTGCAAACCTAAATGCAATCGTTGTAATTGACCAATTAAAGAACTTTCCTCCTTACCAATTAAACTTCGTTTAATATCCTCCAATAAACTAATTTGTTGCGCCAAATCATTTTGTTGTAAATCTAACACACGTTGCAAAAGGTATTGATATTCTTTAGTTCGATCTGCCATACTAGAAAGAATAACTTTTTGCTCGGCCCCATGGTCACTAATTTCGCGTAGCACCAAATAAACCATAGCTGGGGTTACACCATGATCAACGGTTTTATCACGAGGAATAATTCTTTTCGTATTATTAATTATTTTTGCTATCAGAGCCGCACCTATCGTCAAAATACTAATCATGGCCGCAAATTTTAAACCGTTAAGTAATAAAGGCAAGCTGGCTTGAATCTGATGTACATCAAACGCGCTTAATCCAATAGCTACTCCTAGAATCGCACCAATACTACCTAACGTAATCAATAAATGAGGTACTTGATAGGCAAATTTGCTACCACGCTGATAAATGACAAAAACAATAAAAATTAAGCACATCAATAAAAATAGGTCGGCGATATGACTTGCATAAGGGTTCATTTTTTGTAATCCTACCATGATCAGGTTAGTGAAAGAGAGTGGTTCCATAAATTGGGTATACTCCTAAAAGCTGTCTAAAAAATATTGATTGTAAAAATTACTCTAAAATGAAAGACATGTCTTTCATTTAGTATCCATTAGCAAAAACTTTGCCATCAATTAAAAGTAATCTACTTTCAACAAGTTTAGAGCGTTTCGTTATAATAACAATAATCTGGTATTACTATTTTAATCATAACCCTGAGCAATAGCTCTCATCTAGGTTTTTTTCTGGTTAGAAAAATCTAATTAATATTATAACTCATTAATATATAATATGTTAATAAAAAAATTAGCGGTTAAAATTAGTATTGCGGAAAAATTATGAATTGTCAACCATATCCACTTTTTTGTTTATTTTTCTACACTAGATTGAATTTTGATTAAAAAATTTTGAAATGGCATGAAATATTAACTTTGCCCTCACCCCCGGCCCCTCTCCCTCTGGGAGAGGAGCCGGGGATGAGGCTACCAATGATTGTTCAACAGCGGAGCACCAATGAAAAGTTTAATTTATCGTGGGCGGTTTATCTCCTTATTACTGGCAGTAGTGGCCAACAACGCGCCAGCCATTCCCACCATAGAGGCCACCGGTGGAAATATAGCCGGCTTTAACCCCGATTATCAAACGTTACGGGGTTGTTGTGGAGTAGCGCCACCACAGGACTTGACTGCTTCTTCGACCTTATCTCCTCAAGGGAAAAATACTTACGGTATTCAAAATATCGTCGATGATAATCCCTTCACCGCTTGGCAAGAAGGGAAAACGGATGAGGGAATCGGACAATACTTTGAATTTACTTATCAATTTGACCAAGCCGCCGGCTGGGAAGGATATTGCGACCAAGTGTGGATAGCCAACGGCTATCAAAAATCCAAGACCTTATGGGAACAAAATGCCAGAGTCAAAAAATTCAAAGTGTCTATCAACCAGCGGCCCTTGGCCTATGTTAAATTACAAGATTTAATGGGTGAGCAGTCGTTTTCCTTAAATTTGGCTGAATGGCAGGAGGTCGATACCTCCTCGTCGGCTCGAATTAAATTTGAAATTACCGAAGTTTATTCCGGTAAAAAATGGCCCGATGTCGGTATTTCTGAACTTTATTTCACTTGTGGGTCTTAGCTGTTTTACTCAAAATTACCGATGTCACCCTGGTAGTGATGCAATCTGGGTGATAAGTACTGAAGCAGAAATTCGGCGGTATTTTCCCTCACCCCCGGCCCCTCTCCCAAAGGGAGAGGGGCGAAAGAAAATACGAGAAAATTTATACTTCAGTACTTAACAGAGTCACTCGCTGATTATCAAGTTTGGCTAGACCTCCGAGGTCTCGAAGACCTCGGAGGTCTGGGAGACTATTACCCACCCGGCACCACTACCTAAACTTCCCGCCCGGTTTAAATATAACGGTCGGAAAAATAGCGGCAGATAGGATTACCCTTAAGTTAACCAGTATGATTAGTCGACGCATTTTCCTTAAATATCTCACGGCGATCAGCACTCATTCAGTTTCGCCGTTTCAAGTAGCAGACCAATCTCATTCTTATGTCCTCGCTACTGCTACCACCGGTGGTACTTATTATCCACTAGGGGTAGCCATGGCTATTCTGATCAAAGTCAAACTGCAACTCACTCAACAAATTTCGTTAACGGCACTCACCACAGTCGGATCGGGTGAAAATCTCAAACTGTTAAGTAGAAATGAAGCACAATTAGCTATCTTACAAGGACTTTATGGACGCTGGGCGTTTACCGGGGCCGAAGAAATTAATCTAGCACCACAACATTATTTACGGGCCATCACCATGCTGTGGCCCAATGTTGAACATTTTGCCATTACTCAAGAGTTAAGTCTTACTCAAACCATGTCCGATCTACAAAATTTTAAACGCAATAAATTCTCTATTGGCCGCCACAATTCTGGTGCTGAGGGCTCAGGACGACATATTTTAACCGCCTTGGGAATTAACTTAGACGACAATTTTGACTTCGCGTACTTGGGCTATACACCTACTGCCGATGCCATCGATCATGGCACCATTAAAGGTTTTAACCTGCCTGGTGGCGTAACGGTTAAAGCCGTGCAACGAGCAACTCTGGCTTTAGGACCTAAAATGAGTCTGCTGAACTTTGCTGATGAGCATTTGAAACAAGTAAATCGTCGTTATCCGTTATGGCAGCGTTATACCATTCCGGCTGATAGCTATTCTAATCAACCGAAAGCGATTCAGACGATTGCTCAACCTAATTTATTAGTCGTTAGAGAAGACGTAAGTGAAGCAATTGTTTATCAAATAACCAAGACCATTTACGACCATCTGACTTTTCTAGCGAGCATTCATCCGGCGGCACAAACTTTATCGTTGGCGCGGGCCACTCAAGGATTACCCTTGCCATTACATCAAGGTGCCGCACGTTATTATCGAGAACATGGAATTAAAGCTACGATCTAGCTATAACCGAGGACTGTTTCGGTGCCCTCTCCTGGGAGAAATCACCCGGGTTTTCGACTTTCTCCCTTTGCGCGAGGCGCCGGGGGTGAGGGCAACACTACCCCTTTCTTTACTCACTCACCTTACGCACCACCATCCCCAACCCCTCCTTGGTAAGGAGGGGAGTACGCACTACCGGCACCGCCAGGATACCCCCCTCCTTACCAAGGAGGGGTTGGGGGTGGTGGTGTTAACCGTGCGTAAGGTGAGTTACTCACTATTCACTATCCACTATGATCGACGCACCACAATTTGTTCACTGGTTTCGCCAAGTTTCTCCCTACATTCATGCCCATCGTGGCCATACTTTTATCATCTGTTTTGCCGGCGAAGCCGTACAAAGTCCAGATTTTCCCTATCTCCTCCATGACATTGCCTTACTACACAGTTTAGGCATTCGCTTAGTGCTGGTCCACGGCATCCGTCCCCAAATTGAGCAACATTTACAAGCGAAAGGGTTAACTGCGAATTACGCTAATGGCATTCGTATCACCGATGCCGCTGCGCTGAATTGTGTCAAAGCCGCCTGGGGAGAAGTTCGCAGTGAAACCGAAAGTTTGCTCTCCAGAGGATTAACTAACTCACCTAGCACCGATGTTAGAATTTGCACCGCTTCAGGTAATTTTATCGTCGCCCGACCATTAGGCATTCGGGACGGTATTGACTACGGTTATACCGGCGAAGTGCGCCGCATCGAAGCCGCCGCCATTAATCGCCGTTTAGATGAAGGTTGCATTGTTTTAATTGGACCAATTGGCTATTCTTTAACCGGTGAAGCGTTTAACCTGCTCACCGAAGATGTCGCCGCGGAAGTAGCCATTGCGCTAAAAGCCCATAAATGGATTTGTCTAACTGAATACGAAGGCATTTTTGACCAATCCGGACGCTTGCAACGAGAATTAACTTTAGAGGAGACTCAACAACAATGGCTAGTGGCCAAAACTAATCAGCAACCGTATGCCTCTCAACTGGCCAATGCTCTCCGTGCTGGTCAACATGGTGTGTCACGAATCCATCTAGTGAAACGACAATTGGAAGGTGCGCTGTTGCTAGAATTGTTCACCAGAGATGGCATCGGTACGCTGATCAGTAAAGACCCGTTTGAATATTTACGAAAGGCGACGATTGAAGACGTGGGAGGACTATTGGAATTAATTGAGCCGTTAGAAGAAGAGGGCATTTTAGTCCGACGCTCCCGCGAAAAATTAGAGCGCGAAATTGATTATTTCACAATCCAAGAGCGCGACGGAATGATAGTAGCCTGTGCCGCGCTTTATCCGTTTTTAACCGAGCAAATGGCCGAATTAGCCTGTCTGGCGGTCCATCAAGATTACCAAGGAGATAAACGTGGTGATGCGCTATTAGCGTTTTTAGAACGAGAGGCTAAACAATTAGGCATTAATACTTTATTCGTCCTAACCACTCGTACCGCCCATTGGTTTCAAGAACGTGGTTTTGTCCCAGCCGAACTTAATTCGTTACCAGTCGCCCGCCGGACCATGTATAATTATCAGCGGAAGTCTAAAGTATTTATCAAACCATTGGGATAACATTCCACTAACCTGGTGTGCAACACCTCTTTGAGTGCGTAAAACCGCCAACGCCATGAAGTCGCGTTGGAGTAGAGGCTTTAGCCGCAATGCCATTAAGTTAAGCCGCCTTGGAGTCCAAATCTTCAGATTTGGACGAGACGGCGTTGCCAAATCTGAAGGTTTGGACTCCAACGCCGTAACTTTAGCAGGGATTATCCCAACCATGAGTACAAAGCGGAGCTTTGTTACAAAGCTCCAATAAAGGTGTTTATAAACTGGAGTGGTTTCGACAAAATCATAGTGGTTATTCTAGCGTTAGTTTTCGATCTTTATTTATTAAATTATGTTAATCTATTCAAAAGCATTTGTCAAGACTCAAAAACTTGATATGTCGGGTATTATATACTCACCTTACGCACTACCACCCTCCTTGGTAAGGGGAGTAGCCTCTGGAATCTCAGGGGAGATTCCCTTAGCAAGGAGGGGTGGTTGAGTTAATCACTCAATTGACGCACCGTGGTAGTCGTTGTAGTAAGTACTGAAGCAGAAATTCTGCGGTATTTTCCCTCACCCCCGGCCCCTCTCCCAGAGGGCGAGGGGCG
>DZAL01000158.1 GCA_022729575.1 Thiomargarita sp. | reverse complement strand
CTGGTTTTAGACCTTCAAGGTTTCTTTGGCCGGCTTAACTTAATGGCATTGCCTCCTTAGTAAGGAGTAGAGAAAGAGGGGCGGTCACTCCCCTCCTTACCAAGGAGGGGCTGGGGGTGGTTGAGCGTATCTCCTATTCTCTAATATTAATCGCAATTCCCTGCTCATTCATTACCACCGTGCCATCCTGCAACCGGTAGCCAAACTGAACTTTCAAGGTGCCAGGATAAATAAAATAGCCTTGATACATGGGCACCGTTTGTATGGATTGTAAGACTGTATTAGGCATAAACGCCGCCAGATTCGCTGGATTTTCATCCCACAATAAAATCGCACGCAATCCTTCGTCCAACATAAAATAAAGCACTTCATCAGTAAATGGCAAAGTAGTTTCGGCTATTACAAAAATGTCGGCGACTTGACCCACATGATTAGGATCCACTTTGATTTTACCGGTAATGTCGACACTATCATTGAGAGTTTGCTCAACGTCAGTTTGGTAATCCCCGCCATTCACTGAAATACCACCGGCAAACATGGTTTCAGTGGTGAAAGGATTACCTTGCGCATCAAACGCTACCGCATAATCCAATGATGGCTTATCAGAAAAAATTTCCTCGTCAGGGTATTCCTCATCTATGGGATATTCTTCATCGATAGGATATTCTTCCTCGGTGGGATATTCTTCACCCGTTATCAATTGTCCCATCATCGGGGCCGGCGTGGTCACTTGACCATCACTGTATTGCTTGATATATTCACCACTCACGGTATCACAAGTGACGGTATCGCAAATAAAGGAGTAGAGGAGAAAATCTCCTTCGGCCGTGAATAAGGTCAACACATAATCTTGCCAGGCCTCATCATAAAGCAGAGTCCAAATTTCACCAAAATTATCCATCGCAGCTAGTCCTACCGTCCCATCCTCCATGGTTTGAATAACTTGGTTAAAAGTATAGTAAGCAGTAAAACGCTCATCAGGAAACTGAGTTTCCATTTCCCAATCACTTCCCACAAAAGGTTGAAGTAACACCGGATTGTTACTATATCCTACCACTGGACTGGTAGAGTCCACCGAAACCGTTTCTTCACTGACTGCGGTTAAACCAGAATTGTCTGTTACCATCAAAGTAATCGTATACGCACCGCCATTGCTAAAGGTAAAACTGGCCGTTGGCCCTGTAGCAATTTGACCATCTGAAGTGCTCCAGTCATAACTCACTAAGTAACCATCTTCATCATAAGAATTGGCCGCCTCCGCGGTCACCGTGAATGGTGCCGTACCGTAAGTGGAAGAAAGGGTTAGTTGCGCCACCGGGGCAATTTCATCAAAATTACTCAAAGTGTTTTTAGTGGGAGCAGTATCTAAAGAAGCGGTTGGCAAAGTCGCGGCAGCATCTAAGGTCACGGTAAACTGGCCAGCGGCCGCGTCAAATTTAGCCGTTTGCCCGGTGCTACCGGCGACGCTGATCAACAGGGTATTACCATCTTTAAATTGACTATCGATGGTCATTCCCTGGCTGTAAGTCCAATGGTAGGCACCAATTTGAGCCGCGAGGTTGGAAGGAGGTAAATACACGGCAAAACTGGAATTAAGGGGGACTCGTAATTCTTCACCTTGACCAGCGATAGTAAAGACTGGGACCGACAAGCTACGGGTTTTAAAATGCCAAGTTAAAGTTTCCTGACCAGTCGCACTGGTATAGGTAGCTTCAACACGATAAGCGGTATCCCAGTCTAAACGTGACAATGGAAACAAGACAAATTGTAAATCGGTTAATTTAGCATTGGGGTCGGTTTGCTTAGTGAGTAGCCGAGTTGGTTGAATTTCGGTATTATCGCGGTCACGATAAAGTCTAAAATTGACCATCTGCACGGATTGATAGGATAATGGATTGAATTGAATAGAAATAGGATAACCAGAGACCGAATAATCAGGTAGTGGGTCCGGGTCTTCTTCAAAAAAAGCGGGAGGAATATCGTTATCGTTATCGGTAGGCCAGGGCAAAATTTTAGGATTATTGCCTTGTGTCAACATAGTCGCCTGGTCAAATGTGGTACCTTCAATATTCGCTTCCGGGATACAAATACCATAATAATAACGACCATTGCCGGAAAAAGCGGGCGGTTGAGTGCATAAGGCATTATAATCAGCGTTGCCCATATTATACACATAAGCACTGTAAGCCGGGGTGATTTGAGTATTTTGCGCAATTCCAATGCCGATCTCATTATTGACTAAATCCAAAAAACCGAGACGGTGATAAATGGCACTCATTAAGCCGTCGATAGATTCTTGATAACCGGGACTGGAATAATTTCCTGAAGAGACATTTTCGGACACGCTTAAACTGCGATAACCAGCGTAACTGGTGCGCTCTTTAGGTGATGCTCCCGTAAAACCAGGCGTGTCTTGATTCTCCTCATGCCCACGCCAATTATTGTCGGCCAAATAGTTGGCATGATTAAGCGCCGCGGTTTCCAATAGTGAATTGGGCCGAAATTCGGTTAATCCAGCACGGAGCCGGAGTTGATTCAAATAACTGTAGGCCCCGGTTAAATCCGCGGGGTTATAAGTGCCGGCATCGACCACTGGCGTAAAAATAGTTGAACATAAGAAATAGGATAAGACAATAGAATGTTTCATAAATAATATCTCCGTTAGAAAGAAATACCACCATTCGATAAAAAATAAGGTGGATTGGCAAAAATCATATCACTCACCTTACGCACGGTTAACTCAACCCTGCCCCTCCTTGGTAAGGAGGGGAGTAAGCACTACCTGAATAGCGGGGGCTACTCCCCGCCTTACCAAGGAGGGGCTAGGGGTGGTGGTGCGTAAGGTGAGATATCAAATTTGCCATTTGGAAATTTTGCCATGAGTTGATCCATAAACTCCAAGCAATTTGCCTGATATAACCAAACTCCTTGTTCGTCATTTTTATATACTATATCGATTAGGAGAGAGTTTAGATTCGCGTAAAACAAGATTGGAAAATGGATTATCTCCAATTGTTATATTTTCAGGTAGCATTGGATATTCAACTAATTGCATATTTAACTTGAGGGAAACTATAAAATTTTTGTTTGGCATAATAAGTACTTAAACATAAATTCTGCGGTATTTTCTCTCACTCCCCGGCCCCTCACTACCATTAAGTTAAGTTGGAGTCCAAACCTTCAGATTTGGACGAGATTGGTTAAGGTGAGACGGCGTTGCCAAAGCTGAAGCTTTGGACTCCAACGCCGTAATTGTAGCTTAACTTAATGGCATTGCCCCGGCTCCTCTCCAAGAAGGTGAGGGGCGACCGAAAATACTAGAAAATTTCTGCTTCAGTACTTAACACCACGAAAACTACTCATCATGGCTTTTACCAAACCGTTTTTAAGCCATATTCACGATAACTTTCAAATTTGCTGTCTTTTGAAATCAAAATCAGGTCATTTGAAATCGCTTGCCAAATCAACATTCTATCAAACGGGTCTTTATGCTCTTGTTTTGGCAAGCGATAAAAGGTAGCAGATTCGTCAGGCGATAATAGCAACGTTTTAAAATTCAATTGTTGAGCAATGGAAACTAATTGCTCAGGTGTGCAGTTTTCTAAATTTAACTTTCCGGTCGAAAATTTAAGCGAAATCTCCCAAAACGTGATGCTACTGATATAAATAACGTGATCCAAATCAAGAATAATAGAACGTGCTTGAGAACCTAAATTTTTAGAATTAAACACGGTCCACAAAAAACTATGCGTATCCAATAAATAGTCACTCATAACTGAAAAAACTCTTCATCCGTTATTTTGAAATTATCATGAATAACACACCTTGCTGTTCCTTCTAAAATGCCAATTTGCCGCTGTTTGACTTCTTCTTTGTCACTCTGTGTCTTAATAAAAATAAATATTTTTTCCAATGTTTCAACGGGTAAAAAATGAATTTTCTGCACAATTTCAGTTTCTAGTTCTACTTTAGTCATCTTAATTACCTGTTTTCATTAAAAACAACAACACCACACCTAATTTTCATGTCTAAGTCTAACAGATTAAAGATATAAATCACTCCGCCTTAAAAAACGACCTTATCAATATCACGCGAACTGTGCATAACCCGCACAATCTCAATTCCATTTTCCAACGGAGCCGTTGAATAAGCACACTTTAGCCAATTTATCCACACTACGCCGCCCTATCTGCGCTTCTCGCACCACTTGTTGTAATTCTTGATCTAAAAATTCATAGCCGGCCGGCCAGTCAATCAAGGCACTGACAGCGGGAAAAAAGAATACCATAAAATCTTGAAAGTAGTCTTCTAAAATATCTTTCCGTGGACTTATCCGAGGGTGTTGAAGAATAAGTCATAGCGAATTTTGAACCCATTAAAGGCGAAGAATCATAAGTATATACAGTATATAACTTTCCATTGAAAAAAGCAATTAATAGTTTAGTTAACCGTTGGCCACCTTAACCTTAATTGATTAGGTAGTCCCTACTTGCCCATGGAGGTACTAACCGCAGTGGTGTATAACGCTTCGCTTATACACCCTACCGCTCCGCCTACCTACCGTCTACCGCCGGGGTCGAAGATTCCTAAACCTGGTAGGTGCTAAGTTTCCTAAACCTTAAAGGTTTAGGAAACTTTGAACCTTGATAACTCATTGAATGTTAAGAACTCCATTAATTTAAAGAAACTACCAATTGATTATGCTATATTTACGAGATTATTTATTTATGATAAAATAGATTTTAAACCCATTTAAATAATAGGAGATTCATAATGAAGACAATGGATGACCGCGACGGAGTCATCTGGTTCGATGGTGAAATGGTGCCTTGGCGTGAGGCTAAAGTGCATGTGTTAACGCATACCTTACACTACAGCATGGGCGTATTTGAAGGCATACGCGCTTACCAAACTGAACGAGGTGCCGCGATTTTTCGTCTGCCGACGCATACCCGACGACTGTTTGACTCGGCCCATATTTTGGGGATGCCAATGCCTTACGATAAGGATACTGTCAATGCGGCAACGGTAGCGGTGGTGCGTGAAAATAAATTAGACAGTGCTTATATTCGTCCTATCGGTTTCTACGGCTCAGAAAGTATGGGCTTGAGAGCAGATGGTTTGCGAGTCCATCTGGCAATTGCCGCCTGGCCTTGGGGGGCCTATTTAGGGGCCGAGGGTTTGGAAAAAGGTATCCGTATTAAAACCTCTTCCTATACTCGTCACCATGTCAATATTACCATGTGTAAAGCCAAGGCGACGGGTAACTATATGAACTCGATGTTGGCGTTACAAGAGGCGCGAAATGCCGGCGTTGACGAAGCCTTACTGCTAGATACCGAAGGTTATGTCACTGAAGGCAGTGGTGAAAATATTTTTGTGATACGTGACGACATTCTCTACACGCCGGATCTTACTTCGGCTTTGGCCGGCATCACTCGTGCCACGATTATTGAACTGGCTAAAACCATTGGCTTACAGGTGCAAGAAAAACGGATTAGTCGCGATGAAGTGTATATTGCAGATGAAGCCTTTTTTACCGGTACCGCCGCGGAAGTGACTCCGATTCGCGAATTAGATAATCGTCAGATTGGCAGTGGCCATCGCGGTCCTATCACGAAACAATTACAATCACTCTATTTTGACATAGTTTATGGTCGTGATCCCGCTTATCAAAATTGGCTCACTTATGTTTAACTCAAAGAAGGTTAGATAATGCACACTGGCAAAGCTATTCCTAACAACCAGAAAGTATGTGAAATTACTGAAGCGGAGTTACCGTTACATTGTCCGCAGGCTAGTATGAGTTTATGGAATTCTCATCCACGAGTATTTTTACCGATAGCGACTCACGGTAAAGTTCGTTGTCCTTATTGTGGGACCGAATATCTCCTCGTTCGTCATTCCATGATGCAACCGAAGGTCGCCTAATCTCAGATGGTCACAGATTCTAAAACGGCTATTCTGGTAGTGGGTCCCTCTTGGGTGGGGGACCTGGTCATGGCCCAAAGTTTATTTAAAGTGTTGCACCGGGAACAAGCGGGGGTTCATCTTGATGTCCTGGCGCCGACCTGGAGCGAGGGATTGTTAAAACGAATGCCTGAAGTACGCCACTTCATACCAACGACTTTAGCGCATGGCCAATGGGCTTGGCGAGAACGATTACAATTGGGGCGGCAGTTGCGTGAAGGTCATTATCAACAGGCGATTGTCCTCCCCAATTCCTGGAAATCCGCACTGCTTCCATTTTGGGCCAGAATCCCGCAACGCACAGGTTATGTAGGCGAAATGCGCTATGGTTTGCTCAATGATATTCGTCGCTTGAATCAATGGGAGTTACCGAAAACGGTAGAACAATTTGCCGCGTTAGGACTCCCTGCGGACGACCCCAAACGAGGTAAATTAATCCCCCAACCGTTGTTGTCACCAGGCAATCCGGAATTAATTTTGCAACGATTAAATTTATCCTTTCCTACTCAACCGGTATTGGTGTTGTGCCCAGGCGCCGAATATGGACCTGCTAAACAATGGCCGCTAGAATATTATGCGCAGGTAGCTAAACAGAAACTGGCGGAAGGCTGGCAAGTTTGGATTTTGGGTTCACCTAAAGATACCGCGGTAGGCGCGAGAATCGCCTATTTGGCAGGAAATGGTAGCCTTAACCTGTGTGGTCAAACCAGTTTATCGGAAGTAGTTGACTTAATGGCATTAGCCCAAGTGGTAGTGAGCAATGATTCTGGACTAATGCACGTTGCCGCCGCCTTGGGCAAATCCTTAATCGCGCTCTACGGCTCCTCCGACCCGCGGAAAACTCCGCCCTTGAAAATGGATGCTCAGATTCTGTATTTGGGCTTAAAATGTAGTCCTTGTTTTCAACGGACTTGCCCGTTGCGACACTTAAAATGTTTACGAGAGATAACACCAGCGCAGGTGTTGGAGAAATTTCGGTAACTAGATTTGACAACTTTTATAAAGTTGTCAAATCTAATGGAAATCTAATGGAGTCGAGTTGATATGAAATCGATTATTGTCATTCCAGCCCGTCTGGGTTCCACTCGTCTGCCAAATAAAGTATTGGCCGATATTGGCGGTCGTCCAATGCTTTGGCATGTGTATCAACGTTGCTTGAAAGTAACTAAAGCCACGGCCGTTCATATTGCTACGGATTCGGAAAATATCGCTAATCTCGTGCGTAGTTGGGGTGGCACGGTGTGGCTAACTGACCCCCAATGTAGTTGTGGCACCGAACGCATTGTTTCGATTCTGGATAAGTTGGATGCCGAGATTATTGTTAATGTTCAAGGAGACCAGCCATTACTGGCACCGGAGATTATTGACCAATTGATTGAGCGGTTTGAGAGCAGTTTACTGCCACCGGATCTGATTACACCAGTGTGTCGAATTTCCTCGCAAGAGAGTTTGTTTAACCCTAATGTAGTCAAAGTGACTAGACAACATGATAATTACGCGCTCTATTTTTCAAGACATTCGATTCCGTATATTCGTGATCTGGACTTGAAAAATTGGTTAACCACGTTTTCTTTTTGGGAACATGTTGGAGTTTACGGTTATCGACGACAAGTTTTGGAGGAGTATCACTCTTTTCCCATCAGTCCGTTAGAACAAGCGGAAAAATTAGAACAATTGCGCTTTTTACAAGCCGGTAAAAGTATTTTGACCTTTGAGACCACCTCACCTCTCCTTTCCGTGGACACCGCGGAAGATTTGGAAAAAGTGAGGCGAATGGTTAATTTTATCAAATAGGTGTACGAGGTGTCGTGGAAAATTTTATCGACACCTCGCTATGTTTCTTCTCGTTCCCGCGGAGCGTGGGAACGAGAAAAGGTGAATTTTGAATTTTTTGGAACTAGAAACCCTTGCCATGAATGAACAGATAAACATTTCAAATGTTTCGAATAATATTCCTGATTACGACTTTCCATGTCTGCTTCTAACCGGTTTATTTATCGCGGCTCTAGTCATTGGCTCGGTCTTAGCGACCAAAATTATCCTCATTGGTAGCATTGTCGTCCCCGGTGGAGTTTTGGCTTATTCTTTGACTTTTGCTTGTGCTGATATATTGACCGAGATTTATGGCAAACCATTGACTAACAAGGTAGTATGGGTAGGTTTGTTCACTATGATAATGGTGTTGGGGCTGATTCAATTGACTATAATTTGGCCCGCCGCACCTTTTTATACCCAAGCCGACAGTTTTAAAGCACTACTGGGAAGCAGTGAACGCATTATTATAGCCAGTATCACCGCTTACTTAATTAGCCAGTTTTTGGATGTTTGGTTGTTTGCCAACCTCAAAGAGCTTACTCAAGGACGTTGGTTGGGGTTGCGGAATAATGTAGCCACTATCTTCTCACAATTGGTCGATTCCGTGATTTTTGTTACTATCGCATTTTATGGTAACCTACCGATAGGGGACCTGATTGTTGGCCAATGGCTGGTAAAAATTGTGATTGCGTTGTTGGATACACCATTCGTTTATGCTGGCGTTTATTTGATTAGAAGATACCAACGAAATTTGGAGATTTGACAACTTTTCAAAAGTTGTCAAATCTTAGCCTGACTAGATTCTTAACTATGGATTAAATTGCAATGCCTGACATTCTACCTCCTGACAGTGTGGGGCTGGTGTCCCCACAAACTTATCAATTTAATACACCGCTCTCATTAGTATGTGGTCGCACCTTACCCAATTATCAAATTGTGTATGAGACCTATGGCAAATTAAATGAAAGACGAAATAATGCCGTACTGATTTGTCATGCGTTAAGTGGCGACCATCATGCGGCAGGTTTTTATTCGATGCAAGACAAAAAACCGGGCTGGTGGGATACCTGTATTGGTCCCGGTAAACCGATTGACACTAACCGCTTTTTTGTGGTGTGTCTAAATAATTTAGGCAGTTGTCGAGGCTCGTCGGGGCCAACTAGCATTAATCCTGACATGAATAAACCTTATGGGCCTGACTTCCCTATTATCACCGTGCGCGATTGGGTGAGAAGTCAAGCGCGATTAGGAGATGTGTTAGGCATTACTCAGTGGGCTGCGGTGATTGGCGGCAGTTTAGGCGGAATGCAGGCACTCCAATGGGCTATCGATTATCCCAAACATTTGCGACATAGTATTGTGATTGCCGGGGCCTCTAAATTGTCGGCACAAAATATTGCCTTCAATGAAGTGGCCCGACAAGCGATTATGAGTGACCCGGAATTTCACGCCGGCCATTATTATCAACATAATGTGGTGCCACGACAAGGTTTGATGTTGGCGCGAATGTTGGGACATATTACTTATCTTTCAGATGAGTCTATGCGACAAAAATTTGGTCGTGAATTGCGTGAAGGGAAGTTGAATTTCGGCTTTGATGTAGAATTTCAGGTGGAGAGTTATTTGCGCCATCAAGGACGTTCTTTTGTTGACCACTTTGATGCCAATACGTATTTACTGATGACTAAGGTGTTGGATTATTTCGATCCCGCCAATGAATATAATAATGATTTATCCAAAGCCTTGACAGAAGTTCAAGCGAAGTTTTTAGTCGTTTCATTTACCAGTGATTGGCGATTTCCGCCGTCGCGCTCCCGCGAAATCGTCAAAGCGTTGTTGGATAATAAAAAAACGGTGACTTATGCGGAAGTGAAAGCCTCGGAGGGGCATGACGCATTTTTGATGACCATCCCGCATTACATTCAAGTATTTCAAGCGTATATGCAACAAATCGATATACCGGGAGAAAATTGATGAAGAGATTGCGAACTGATTTGGTATTGATTGGGGAGTGGATAGAGGAAGGGTCGCATGTGTTAGATTTGGGTTGTGGCGATGGTACTTTGTTAGCTCATTTACGGGAAACTCATCGGGTTACCGGTTATGGACTGGAAATTGATGATGAGAATATTGTTCGGTGTATTAAAAATAATATTAACGTGATTCACACCGATTTAAATGAAGGATTATCGGAATTTGCCGACCAAAGTTTTGATTATGTGGTGATGACTCAGGCGATTCAGACTATTCGTCGTCCTGATGAATTATTATTGGAGATGTTGCGAGTAGGGCGGGAAGTGATTATCACTTTTCCTAGTTTTGGTCATTGGAAAGCGCGTTTTTCGCTATTTTTCAAAGGTATGATGCCGGTATCCAGAGCGTTACCGAGTGATTGGTATGATACGGAAAACATTCATTTATGTACACTCAAAGATTTTGAACGGTTGTGCCGGAAGAAATGGATTGAAATTTTAGAGCGGGCCGTAGTAAATATTGATCACCGTACTACGACCACCATGAAACTGTTGCCGAATTTGTTTGGTGAGATAGCATTGTATCGGTTGCGGCGGCGGACGTAAGAGAGGTGTTAATTATAGTATAGTAATATTCATCCACTGTTGTACTTGAGCTCTGAGGGATAACACCCCTCGAAGGGGTGTTATCCCTACTGGCCAAATTTATTGTAGAACAAATAGGTAAGGATATTACTATATTTAGCGAAGGCTACTGTGCGCCTGAAGGAGAAGTGTATGCGGCGATCGAACATCCCAAAGGGGAATTTGGCATTTATCTGGTGTCGGATGGTGCTAACAAGCCTTATCGAATGAAAATTCTGGCGCCTGGTTTTGCCCATTTGGCGGCGCTGGATGAGTTGGTCAAAGGTCACATGTTGGCCGATGTGGTCACGTTGATTGGGTCGATTGATATTGTATTTGGGGAGATTGATAGATAAGGACCTTAAAGCGAGGTTGGGTTAGATGATTGCTGACCCAACCTAAATCAGATTAACTGGGGAGACTAGGCGTGGGTGGAACATCGTGGTAGAATCCAGGCACAAAGCGGTGGTTTAGAAGAGTCCGAATCATGGTCAAGTTCCACACTATCTACTCAACAAGATGGTCTTGACCTGATTGACAAATTGGAACGCAAAATTCCTCTTGCAGAAGCTATGGTAAGAAAAAAGGCTTTTGAACAAGCGAGAATTTATGTTAAGCAGGCTACGGCCAATGGCGGTGTGGATGCACAGGTTTCCAGAAGTTTTCCTAAGGGTAAGGGTACCAAAGTTAAAGGTATTAGAGTTGATATTGAAGTGATAACAGGCAAAGCCTTTGTCCCATAAAGGAGTTAAACCATGGTACATCATCTGTTCAAAGATTTTTTAGAAAATCAGGAAGTCTATATTCTGAATGAAAACTACTGGAAAGACCAGTTTGATAATCTGTTATTGCAGAATGGTACTTCATTGGTTTGTAGAGAGTGGTTAAAAACCACGTTCTCTAATGGTGTGAAGTTTTTTGATGGCAATCCCATCTTCAATGTTCTTTGTCCATCACTAAATAAGGCCGTTAGAATTATCCAAGAAGAACCTACTAGCAACCATTTAGTTATTTCGGCTTGGTTAGATGAATTTCCCACGGCCGATGACCAAGAAACGGTAAAAGAATTAGTGATAGTCTTAGAACTCTCCGAAGAAAGTAGAGACCTTGCTAAAGGTTTGATTAAGGCTTGGTTGGTAGAAAACGCGGGGAGTGAAGAGATGCAAACTTTGATAGATAAGGAGATGACTTCTCCTCTCATTCACCGTCATCCGCGACAACTTCAGCATCTTCTTCCCACCCATACTTCTTGGGGGAGTCTTACATTCATAGAAATTCATGTATTTTATGACTGGCCAAGGTTATTTACTTGCCAGAATGTGGATGGACAACTCTTTCTGGCTGTTTGGTTCGACGAAACTGAAGAAGCTGACCTTTGGTTATATGTCAACCTCTCACCACAGCGCTTGGCGACGATTCGCACTGGACAAATTGATTTATACGACGCTTTTCGGACTGCCGAAAATGGTTGGGTTCACCAAGTCACTACCTACTATGACGACAGATTTTCTCAAATTAAAGCGGTCAGTGGTGACACTATAGATGACGATTGGCTACCAAAACGTTTGCAACGCCTAAGTGGTGCCTCCAAAACTGATTTACAACTGACACGACCAGACGACTCACTTTCCCAATTAACCATAGGGGCAAAATTAACCCGTCGAATTTCAAGAGAAACATTAGAACAAAGGAGACAGGTTTTAAAAACTTCGCAGTTCTTGGGAACAAATTAACTGTTAAAACACGCTTTAAGACTACTACTGTGAGAAGACTACCATGATAGAAATAGTTGAGCAGGATGGCAATGTTTTTGAACTACACGGACAACTCCAACATGGTGAGATTATTATTATTACTGAAATGACCTACAAGGGATGTATGCTCATACTAGACAAGGTTCATATCGGAGGTCCAGGGCCAGGAAGCAGCAGTCGTAGTGAATTGCTTTCCTTAGCTCGAGAATTAGGTAAACAACACAACGTAGATGAAGTCATCATCCATGGAGCCATTCGTTCATCGGGCGCAAAACCTGGTAAAAAACCAATTCCCATCATTCAAAAAGTATGGCGCGTGGTCATCAAGATGTACTAGAATAGTGACAAAGGAGATATAACACCATGACTAAAATCGTTTTTTATAAATGGCAGCCCGGTTTTGATAAGATAGGCTTTTATAGACTGCTTAGAAAGGAATTGGGCTATTCCCTGGCCACGGCTAAAAAAACCGTGGACTTGCTGATGGAAGGAAAAACTATTGAAATTGAGTTAACTTCACCGGAACTTGCCGAACAAATTTTACGACAAGCGGAACAATTAGGAGCCGTGGGCGGGAAAGTTAGTATTGCTAGACCATTACTAGAACAACTGTCCGAGATTATGGCGAGGCAATTTGAACAACCGTTCACCAACATTGGTAAGAAACAACCAGAATTAAAACGATTAGATAAACTGGATGATTTCATTAAGAAAGCTGCCAATGATGAACAGGTAACCCACCTACCTATGAAGTACCGTCCTCAAAACAACAAAGGAGATATAAGATATGCCAGATAATTCCAAAGCAATAATGCTTTTACTAGAAGAAGGTATAAAAGCCACACTGGAAAAAAATCCAGAAGGAGTTCTGAAACTGCTCGCCCAATTACAGAGCGGACCAGTGGTAAAAAGCTATGGTGAGGCTGATACTCAAAAACTTCAAGTCGCCTACCAGAGCCTGTTCCAAACTCACACCTTCAGCAAAGGACAACTGGTTAAATGGAAACCTGGTCTAAAGAATAAGAAGTTACCTAAGGAAAACCAACCGGCAATTGTCTTGGAGGTGTTAGAGGGAACTATTGATCAACTTGAGCGTGACTCTGGTTCCCCCTATTTTCGGGAACCGTTGGATATAGTGTTAGGGGTGACTGATGAAGACGGTGATTTTATGATGTTTCACTTTGATCAAAGACGGTTTGAACCTTGTCATACTGATTGATATTGTGTTTTGGGAGATTGCTCGATAACTTCTATGGCTTTTGGTTCCCACGTTTTGAGGTGGGAACCGTTTTAGCAAGAAGATGAAAAGATTTAAGGTTAAATAACAAAATGAGATCAACCGATGACAGCTTTTAAATATCAAAGTGAAATACAAAACCTTCCAAATTGTCCACCTGCTAACTATCAACAGGTTCGTATTCAAGCATTTCGTTGGGTGTTTGAAGATGAAAATCATTCAAATAACTTTCGTCCACCTCTGGTTATCAGTCCACATCGTCGAAAGGATAAACGTTTTCGTGGGAATGATCGAATGACCTGTGCAGGGTACGCTTTATCACTGTTTACCACCCTAGAACAGGCTAAGAAACGTTATGACTTTTTTTATGTCAATTCTCCTAACCATTTTCCTAAATCGGTGGGGACACATATTGCACAGGGTCTCCTTGAAGAACCCGATGGTGTGGCCTCCAAGGCCGATAACAGTGGTCATTTTGAATTACATGAATTTGCCGAAACCGATTTGAAACCCAAATTTCAGTGGCTTGGTCTGGCTATACAGGAGAAGAAATATGATGGAAACAATTAGAGGCACTCAACTTTCAAAATTCCCGTTAGAACCACTTAACATAGTGGCAGACCTGTTATATTACGACGGCCCTTTCTTGTCGCTGTTGGAATTGGAACACGATTCTGGGGAAAGTTATTATTTTTATTATTGGTGCAATCTGGATGAACGCTGTAACCGTTGGCTGATTTTTAGAGTGACTCGAAAGCAGATCACGGGTTATCTGACAGGAAAGACCACGTTACGTGAAATCATTAGTCATCCCATCGACCATTACTATTTCTTAGGGGATATGGATAATGATTCCGAATGGCAACAACTTTATTTAGTCATGTTCGCGGATTTGCCTCATTCCTACTGGCCTAAAGAAAATTCTTGGTTTAATCGAGAATTAAGTGGGGTAAGTGAGGCCGATTGGAAGATTCTTGAACAAAGATTCTTAACGGATTCTTCCTACTATGACGACCGAGTTTCTGAAATTGAAGTGGTCAGTGGTGACACTATAGATGAGGATTGGCTACCAAAGCGTGGACAACGTCTAAGTGGTGTCGCCCAAACAGAATTAACCAATAGAATTTCAAGAGAAACTTTAGAACAAGTGCTCACCGAAGTGATAGGTAAACAATTGGAAACGCTATTACCTAAACTGTTGGAGGAAATAGTGTTAAAAACGTTAGCAAAGCCTTCCACTGCTTCACTAATCGCCAATTAACCTGGGTAAAACAGCTAACTCAACCTAAGTGCTACTCACTGCTATTGATTTTATGAACATACCTTCGTCAAACCCTGTTGAACAACCACCCGCCGTGACCGAAACGGTTAATTCCCCTCTTCGTGGGAAACTTGCTTTCGATGTCATCTTCGGAATCTTATTGCCTCTCTTCTGCCTAATGTTTGATCCAGGAGAATTTTTCTTTCGCCACCCCTATCAAGGATTTATTTACTTATTCATTGGATTAGAGATGATTACTTTGGTAATCTGGTTAGGCTGGGGTCAATCCTTTTCTAATCGTGGAGTAGCTATTATCGCGGGTATTTTGTTTTTAGGCGCGTTATTCTCTTTGGTAGTGGGTCTCATTTTGCTACCCTTGAGTTTAATTTTTTCGGTGGTGCTGATTGGCATCTTGGGGTTTACACCATTGTTTACGGCGGTAGCATTTTACCGAAACGGACGACGAGCAGTTATTCAAGCCTATAAACAAATGCGTCTTATAACCTTGACCCTATCATTTGTATTTGGCATGGTGTTAGTGACGATACTGCCTGGTTACGCGCAATGGTACACTGCTCAACTGGTTTCACAAGTGATTCAAGCCGCCCTTCAAGGAGATGTTCAGTCAATCACAGAGGCTATCCAAAAACTTAAGTTTATACCCTGGTGCTTTAAAGGTTGTTTGAGTGAAATAGCTCAGGTTTATTACGCCGAAAAACAGCCACAAATCCTTGCTGACACTTATCGAGAGATAACCGGTAAGGAGATAGAAGAACAAGATCAAGACTAACATCACCTCAAATCTTTTTCCCTCATGAACTTGGAGAAAACACTATGACTACCCTTGCCCCCAAACTTTCAATTGAAAAATACCTAGCCCGAGAACGCCAAGCCGAAATCCGTAGCGAATATCTGGCAGGTCAGATTGTCGCCATGTCAGGTGCCAGCCTGTCGCACAATCGGATAGTAACCAATATCCTAAAAGAATTAGCCGATTGCCTGGCAGAAAAGGACTGTGAAATTGTCGCCAATGATATGCGCGTTCACCTCCCCGCCTGCGACCGCTTCGTGTATCCCGATTTAGTGATTATCTGCGGCGACCCCGTGTTGAAAGATGACGAGTATTTAGACACCTTACTGAATCCCACGGCGATTATCGAAGTGCTGTCTCCTAGCACGTCCGACTATGACCGCAATAACAAAGCCCGTTGTTATTTTACGTTGCCCTCGTTGCAAAGTTATTATCTCATTCCACAAAATCGTGAGGAAGATATTGAAATTTTCACCCGCAAAGCGCAACATCGGTGGGAATTGAGCTTGATTCAGAATGTGACAACAGCAGTGATTGAAATTGTGGGCTGTAAAATTACGCTGGAGGTGATTTATAGGAAGGTGAAATAGGCTATTATAGTAATATCCGCTTATACATGTATGATTAAAATAATATTTGTAGTAGAT
>DZAL01000157.1 GCA_022729575.1 Thiomargarita sp. | reverse complement strand
CTGAAAAGTTCGAGTTTGTTAATTCACATTCTCAAATTTTTGTCAATGCGTAACTCCTAGCACCATATATTTGCGACACGTCACTCTCCGTCCATTGGTCGAAGGCGACTAATTCAGAGGCTAACTGCACAAAACCTCTTTCTAACTCGCCATTTTTGGCTTCTATAATTAACAACTGCTGTTGGGGAGAGTGCAGATAATAATCTATCACACCTTTCAGTTGCGCGGTGACGGTCAAGGGAAATTCTACTCGCACTTGGGTATGAGTGTAATGCACCACTTCCATCAAAACCGGAGCCAGCAAAAACTCCCGGCGGGCCGCCTCACTGGTCATGCTGATATAAGGTAAATTCTCCTCCAAACGTAACTTTATGTCTTCCAAGCGCGTCAGTGCTAAACTACTTTGAGGTAAAGTCAGGTTCTCGCGTCGAAACGCATAGCCAAAGTATTCTAACAAGTCTTCTGCATAAGCAACTAATTTGAAGTAATCAGCAAAGGAATAATTTTCTTCCTTTGACAAAATAGTTTTTTCATTAAGTGTTCTCCTCGGTATCAATCCTCATCTTCCAGTAACTCGTAGGTTGGAGTGAGCGAAGCGAACTCCAACAATTTCAACTCTTCTTTTAAACGTTGGACTTCGCTACGCCCAGTCCAACCCACCTGGACTATCTGGACTGACGCAATTTCGCTATTTTCTCCTTTTTCTCCTGCTTCTTTTTACTATTCCCCCACCACCCCAAAGACTGATAAATCTCTTCAGTTTTATCCGCTAATTGTTGCCGATAAGAGAGTGGCCAGGTTTCGGCTACTGACAAGAAACTATTGAGAAAGGTGGACAATGGTCCCCCGGCTTTTTCTTGAGTGGCTTTCGCCTGTTCAAAGGCTTGTTGTAAATCACGTAAGGCTTTTTCCTCAACTGGCAAGGCCGCTTCCAAAGCTCGTTGTTGCGCTATTTTTTCTTGTTCACTAGCTTGTTTCTTAGCTATCAATGCTTGCCGTTGCCGGTTTTCCTCTTGCTCTAGCAATCGCTGTTTGGAATCTTCTGTGGACAAAATTCGTAGCCAACCCAATGGCAAACACGGGCTACCTTCATTGACAATCAAACGGCGAGTTTTGGGAAAAATATCTACCCCTCCCTTCCCTAACTCGTACAAGCCGCGCATGTCCTTTTCAATCGCTTCATCCATCCAATCCCCAGTCATCCCACGCCAGCCATTGCCCCAACCTACTTGCAAGTAGCAGGCTTCTGATTCCTCCCCCAGATGTTGAAGTAATTTCTGGCATTGTACCGAGGCTTCACGGACTCCATAGTCATCAAAAAACGCTTTTTCTGCCAGTAAGCGTTCTGTGGCATGTGCATTTAGAAGGTCTCGCAGTTTTTCAAATGTAGAAAAATCAGGCAAATTTTGCCATTTTAACACTTGCTGGGCTTTCTTATCATTCAACAAAAACTCATCCACTTGCCAGGTCAATAAACCAGTGGTCGCAGGTAGCAAGGATTCGGCAAACATGCCACTGGCCTGTTGCCAATCTTTGAACGCCTCATTTCGTCGGTTGCTCATATTTTTCCACTTTGGCTTCGTCGAATCCCCCCAACTATCAATATTCAGCCAACGAACATCGGTGATGCCTAGCTGCTGAGTTTCAACAAAGGCATCACTGATTTGGAAAGCACGTAAAAAGTCAAAATTGGGAACCTTGCCAGACGGCACCCCTTCACCCGCAAAGAGATAATTAACCAGTGTTGAAGCAGCTTTTTTAGGTGGGAGTGAGGGTTTCTTCTTCCCGTTGTTATCCTGTATTTCCTTGGGCAAAAATCCTTTGATAGCCGCTAATCCTTTCTGCTTTATCATCTCTGCCAGCAACGCGGTCCGCATTGCCCCTTTGATAGATGACCCAGGCAAGTAAGGACGAAAAAACGCATCTTTAATCTGGGCACGAATCTCTATGCCTTTGGGTAGAGACGACGCTCTTGAAAAAGGTGTCAATTGATAACCAGCCCCTTGTTCAAGAATACCTAGAATAGGTTTTAATTCACTCAGTTTGGTTATCGTCGCAGTCAATTTCTTCAAGGTCTCAAAGTCCTGAGTCATCAATTGTTGCAACAGACTATGTTGGTCCACCACTAAAACCTTACCATCCTCTATCGAGTAGTCATAGTCGTATTTTAAACTATTGCCCGTGCCAATATGCAACGGAGTAAGGATTTCAACCAGATGTTGGGTCATTGTTTTTTCTCCTCAACCTGCTACAAAAAATCCACGTCCATCTCGGTAAATGGAATAACCGAAGCTAGGATGTTTGCCAAGACCAACCACTTGTCCGCTAAATTGACCCGCTTTGAAATAACTGCCTTCACTAAACATCCGGAGCGTCGGTTTACGTACACTGGTGCCAGCAATCCACCCGCCACGTTTGGTTAATTCATAAGCAGCCTCCTCCAGCCAGCCCGTTTCCCTCAATTCACCATAACTAGGCACCACCAACGATAAAGTGATGGCAGCTTGATGGGGTTGTGCTTCAGGAAGTGATAACTCCCTTTTCTTCCAAGAAAATAATCCATGCCCACAATTTCGATCTGACCCTAGACCACTGTCTCCTAACCAAGATAAAGCAACTTCAAACTCACGTTGACGGTCATCCTTATCAAATCTGGCTAGAAAATATAAACCTCCTTCAGGCTGATAATACACTCTGGCAAAGTCAAACAAAGTGCCTGCCGCCGCACCACCACTAAGGCGATTGATGCCTACACGAGTAGATTCCTCTAGCGCCCACAGTTTAAACCGTTTTGGTTCTTTATCGGGGAAGAGGGCGAGTTTTTCAGCTAGAATGGCTAATCCACCAGGCAATATTTCAAAGTGACCTGCTTCTTTCTCTTTCGGCCAATCCCATTTTTTAGCCACAATTTTTTTCCATATCTCTATTTCAACCCATTTGATGTTTTTTAGGTCCTTGTTCAGAGATAATTGCCCTGAGTCCAGTTGAACGGCCCGGTCATTGACGGGTCTGGGCAAAAAATATAGTTCCTTGAAGTAAGGAAAGGCCGAAGACAGTAAAAAAGGTGGCTTGGCAAACCGTTCTTCTTTTCCTTCAGGTATTAGTTCGGCCCACGCTGATAAAATCGCCGCACTGAGAGTATCTGAGTGAATAAAAACCTCGGCATGGTTGAAAAATCCCGTGCCGTGGTCATCGGTATGCAAGGGCGCGGTGAAGGTAAGACAGTATGCTGTCGTTTTTTTCATATTAAATCATCCTCAATTGCCATCAAATAATCTTCTAATTTCCTCGTTCCTACGCTCCGCGTAGGAATGCCGCCCGGACGCTCTGCGTCCAGTTCACTGGTGGAGAACTGGGTGACATTGGTTATGAGGGGACCTCGATGACCAGATTTAGAAAATCTAGCCAGCACCAAAGTTTCCTAAGCCTTCGAGGCTTAGGAAACTTAGTATCTGAACCATCAAAGGCAGTTTTCTCATACCTATGCTTCTGGTGGTGGGGTGAACTCCGTAAGTATTTTGTGGTCAGAAACCGGTGATCCTTTTTCCCCATTTTTATAATCATCGACTGTTTTTTGAGTAACACTTTGATTACCAATCACGAATTTTACCTTCCCATATCCCCGGCTGCCACTGCCACCTAACGCATCATCCTCTACCAAGCGTAACCCTTCGCACACTAAATCCAGATACTCTTCCAGTTTGTCCTCTTCTAACAGTGTTAAAATCATCTCAAACTGGAACTCGGCCCCTGCCGGTACTCGTTCCATTTGGCGAGGGTTGGCAGCGGCAGTGATACGGTCTATAACCACTTCAGTTTTCACTTCGGTCATAGGCATGTCTAAGTTGGGTGCCTTGCTTAATTCTTCCAAACTCTTCTTGGTAAGTGCTGCATCACGCACCATTAATCGGCTGGGAGTGCCCCCTTGGTCGGCTGCTACCCCGAATAATTTCCCTATTTTACTGTTAGGTTTCTCACAAGGTTTAGCCTCTCCTTTTTTAGAGTCAAAGTGAAATCCGCCTTCCTCTGGATTGAGTTGTTCATCACCTCGACAACGTTCCATCAAAGAACGCATTCTTCCCCGTAGCGAAGAACCTGGAATATACGGCTGGCTAGTCAATGGGTTGCGTACCACCACATTATCGGTATTGCCGATAGCCATACTCACCGAGTTGCCACCAATATGCAAACCGGTCTGGGCGATGATTTGACCTCTGATAAAGACTTTGCTGGCAATTTTAGCCTTGGGTTGTTCGGTTGCAGTTTTGTCAGTCATTAATCTTTCCCTCCATTAGCCTTGTGGTAAGCGATTATCGCTTCAAAAAATTGACAGAAACGCTTGAACGTGTTGGCATTAGAGACCTGATCAATGGCCTGGCTAATCACCTGTTCTAGTTCTTTCACTCCTCCACCATGGCGACCTGCGGCATAAGCCATGAGCGGTTTTAACAACAATAATCTTCTCGCAGTTTCATCATTCCAGCCGGTCATTTCTAGTTTCTTAACCGTGCCGTAAACGTTACGAATTTGTGAAGTAGTCACTTTATTGACTTTGGCAATATGTTTACCAAATTTTTCTGCCACATCAACCAGTTTGCGCACTGATTTCACGTCCTCTTGAGTTATAATCTCTATTATATCCCCATCTGCGACAACTTTTTGCTGTGGAGAAGAAGATTGATTCCAATTGGGGTTACTCATGTTTATTTATCCTTTCTCGTTAACAGTTTCAAAATTGTAGGTTGGAATGAGCGAACTCCAACGGGCTACTGTCACTTTTGTTGGCGACAGTGAGAACCAACCTACGTGGGATAGTCTGTCGGCAAAAACTCCTCATCTAAAATTTGTTCCAACGTAAATGGACACATTTCTGGAAACAGCGATTTTGGTTTGCCAGTCTCATCAGCCGCTAGCCCGATAGCTTTGGGATAAACCTCGGTAATGACTTCCTCCAGTTTAGGCTTTAAACTGGGACTACTCTTCAGCAATTGCTGAATTCTGTAACGTTGTTCTCTCAAGGTACTTTTCCAACTTTTGGAACGTCTTTCGGGTTGAAAGCGCCACTTCAACAGGTGCATCAGTAGGATTATCAACCGATTTTCCAGGGCATGATGTTGACTGATTCCCAAACCTTCTAACTCCTCAATGATATTGGTGACATCCAGTTCTGCAAAGTTACCTTGGCGTAATAGTTCAATGTTATGATATAGCCAAGCACAAAAGTCTTGATGATATTCAATGGTTTCGTGATACATCTTTACTTTTCCTCGTCAACAATTCAGCCCACCGTACTGGCAAGGGTAGCCAGAGGGGCAAGAGTGACATTAACTCGAATTGTTTCTCGTTTTCCCCTTTGATTTTATTTTCAAAGAGGATTTGTTGCAACTCTTCAATCAGAGGTTTGGCTTTTGGATAACGATTAGTCATGCGTGCCAAGTTATACACCAACTGCCAACGCCATTTATGGTACATCGCCAATTCTCTCACTTCGGAGAGATTTTTTTCCGGAGTTTCCCAACGGCGTTGAAATTCTTGTAGGCTTAACACCACGATTCTTAAGCGGTCAATAATAGCACGGCTTCCATCACTACAGTCAATAATCTCAATAATGAGATTTCGCACTTTCTTCATGGATTCATACATTTGCCAAGGAATGGCCGTGTCCAAGAAACAAAACGCATCTTTTGCGGTAGTCTTAGTTTTTAAGTGTTTGGCCTGACTTTCTGCCTCTCCAGCTTCTTCCGCTGCTATCGAAATCGGATATGTGCCACCTACCATGACCATACCACCGGATAACGTAAAACTAGGATTATTAGCACAATATTCACCGAATTTTTGACGAATGCACCAGGCCACGTCGGGCAGTTCATCCCAGGCCCCAATGATAAATACATCATCGCCACCGGCGTAAATAATCTGACTTCGTTGAAACGGAGTCAAGAGTCGATTGAGGTGTCCTCCAAAAAATAAATTGAGTTGGCGTGAAAGTGTAGCGACTCGTGACAAAGAGGCCAGGGGGAGGCCGCAACTAAACAATTGACCTAAGTTATCCACGTCCATGCGGAGAATGCCTAACCTTTTGATACCGGTGGCTTTATCGGCAAATTCATCAAATTGCCAATCCCGTGCATCTTTGTCTTTATCCCATTGACCAATGAAACGAAATCCACAACGGTAGCCGTGGGGGTTGCGGTCTAGGCAGTCTGGGTCATTGACTCGTTCTAACAACGTGTGGGGCACGGCTTGACCGAGTTGGTCTAGTTGGGGATATTGGTCTAGCACATAGAGTTCACAATCGAGGCCGTGGAAGCAACAACTAGGAATTTCTTTTAGGTACTGACGGAGGATTTGACGATCACCGTCTCCCCAAACCCAGAGGAAATAACCCGGTTGGCGTTTGCCTTTAGTATTGGCCAACGTTTTTCCTAACTTTTCCAGTTCTTCACATTGCAAACAGAGATTGCGGTCATGTTCATCATCATGGGTAATGGCAACGTCGTGGTCATCTCTTCCACAAACATGGCAAAATGCGTATTTTGAAGGAGTCAGTGGTTGAACTTCAAACAATTGAGTACCCACTTTTATTTTTGAAACAAAGGGTTGCAATCGATTCTTTTGCAAACTTTCATTGGCTTCTTTCCATTTTTCGCCCATCTCACCCATCTCAAAATGTTTGCCGCACACTTCCGCTATCCCAATGCCCAAAAATACTTGGCCTTGGAACTCTTTGAATAGCCAGTCATTGACTTTATTCACAATTTGGCGCAATGATGATTCTTGACCTTTGGCAATCAGTAGATAAAATTTTCCTCCAGAGGAGTAAATTCGGGCGGTGAAATATAACTCTAGTTCTTGCAAAATAAATTGAGAAACTGCGTCACAGAGTAGTTGGATATACAGCGAACGTCCCCGTAAGCCTTTGGCCGCGCCCTTTTGAGTAAGGTTGTAAATAAATTTTTGAATGCCCGAGAAATCGCCACAGACCAGTAGCCATTTGACCGTTTCGGTATCTGCAAAATTGGCGGTGGTTAAATCGCCTTTATCTTCGTGGTAGCGATAGAGTCCTTCGGCAATGGCCGCAGTAATTCGGAGTTGGTCGAATAGGGAGATGTCGAGATAAAAAGTTTCGCTTGCCACTGAAGGTCCTGCTGGAATGTTGACGAGGTAACGTTCAAACAGGGCGAGAAGGTTATGGACGAGGCCACGAATGCTGGCGGAGTCTTCACGAATGATTTTGGGTAAACGGTCTAGTTGTTCGACCAAAGCTTTGCCTAATTCTTGGTAACTGCCGGGCAAAGTTCCAGTACGAGGATAAATCTGCTCCTCATCTAACCCCAATGCTACCAAATGATGTTGATATTGGTAGTTTTTTCGTGAATTTTGATGGTTATCCAAGGAGTCTGGTTTCGGTAAGGAGACTCGTTCTAGTAATGAGGCTAAATGGGGTGATTCACTCGTTTGTTTGGATTCATGTTGGGCATGGGCGAAATGTCCAGCCTGGTCCACTATTTTTTGGAGACGTTGATGCCCATTGCCCGTAGCGAGTTGTTGCCAAAGCGGTGGTTGGTCAGTGGCTAATGCAGAAATTTGTTGGCGCAGTTGTTCACAAAATTGTTGGGTATTGGTAATTTCTGGATGATTAGCACGTTTCCAAAATTTGCCAATGTCATGTAATAACGCACCCAATATGATGTGGTCAAGGTCTTTCATAGAATTTTTCTCCAATTAAATTAAATAATTATAGTTAACTCTTTTGGCCGTAATTATAATAAAGTTTGTAGGTTGGAGTGAGCATTGCATGAAATAAACATACGTTTCTTCATTGTCACAGTTTATCCAATAACCATTCAAGCGCAAAAAAGTATCGGTGACGAAAAAAGCCACTCGTTTATTGCCGTCAAGAAAGGGATGATTGTTAGCTAAACTTTCCATTAACGCCGCTGCTTGTTCATTAAGCGTGGTGTAATAACCTATTTGTGGACGCATCAGTGCCGCTTCTAACAATGTTATGTCTCTCAAACCGGGCAATCCACCAAAGGTATTTATAAGTTGTTGCTGAATCTTCAGTACCTCCTCAACGCTTAGGAAGTAAATATTCATTTCGCTAGTAATTCGCCCAAGCGATAATTTTTTTCCAGACTCGCTTGAAAGTGTGACATGACCTCATTGGTTTTTGACCAACTGGGACTAGACAAGGTGGCCTCCTCCAAAAAAGTGACGATAACCGTAATTGGTTTTTCACTGGTAACAAGTTGTTCTAGCTGGATTTGTCCATTTTGATAAATGCCTTTTAACGTTAACATTAGGTTTTCCTTGTAGCTTGTAGGTTGGAGTGAGCGAAGCGAACTCCAACAAACCGCGACCTACCCTCCAATTCGACTCTTACTCTGAAATAGATTTGACAACTCTCAAAGAGTTGTCAAATCTTTCTTTTCAACCGCCTTCACTCGGCTCTTACTCTGAAATTTTCACGGAAAACAATGTGATTTACAATGTATTTACTTTCAACCGCCTTCACTCGGCTCTTACTCTGAAATAATGACGCATTATGCATCTTTTCCCCAATCTCTTGCTTTCAACCGCCTTCACTCGGCTCTTACTCTGAAATCGAATACGTTGTCTTTTCCAAAAGATTTTGCATTTACTTTCAACCGCCTTCACTCGGCTCTTACTCTGAAATCCTGCTACCCTAAATATTCTTAATTTTTTCAAATATTTAGACAAACAAGATACCATGTAAATTTTGCATGAAAAAGTTAGGCACCTTGGCACACTTTTTCAAAAAAATAAGCCACTATAAATCAATATGTTATAAACTATCACCTCCTAAAAATAGGGTCGATTTAGCAAACCCCCGAAAAGTTATGCACGTTCCTGATTAATAAAGAAATCTATAGAAATATACGCAATAGACATAGACTTTCTTTGCTTTCACTGGTTAAGCATTTATCATTATATATAGTAATACTCACCTACTGTTGTACTTTTCGAGGGATAACACCCCTTCGAGGGGTGTTATCCCTGCTGGCTGGCCAAACTCATTATGGGACAACTGGATAAGGATATTACTATATATAGTGAACAGCATATATAATTAAGAATATCATCCACGCCTATTGCCTTAATAAATATGCAACATCCTAAACTGTGTTCAGCCAAGGTATAACCTAATGATAACAAGGCATTGTGGGTCGGATACCTACGAGATTTTGAACACCGCGTAAGTCTGAAATCAAGATTATTATAGCACCACAGGTCGATAAAATAATATAGACAAATTTTTTAATTGACAACTATAAATCAAAATTGATATTATACCATTGCTATTCAAGACCGATACTCTTACTGACCGTGATAGAGTTTGAGGCGGGCGCCAACCTCTCGGTGAATGAGATAAATGTTGGAGTTCGCTAACGCTCACTCCAACCTACGCTTATTCTCTTGACCTGTCGCTGTCATTAGAATTATTTGGAAACTCATTATGAAACTGAAAATCTATTTAGACACCTCAGTTATTTCGGCACGATTTGATGACAGAAATCCTGGACGTAAAGTATTAACCGACAACTTTTTCCGTCGAGTCACTGAATCTGACCAATTTGAGGTTTATATTTCAGACCTCACCATAGAGGAAATTACCAAAACCAAGAATCTTGAACTCAAGAAGCAGATGCAATCATGTGCTTCATTCTTCACGGTATTGCGGTCAGATACTCAAGAAGTTATTACGTTGGTCAATCAATTACTACAACATCAAGCGGTTCCTCAACAATCACGGGAAGAGGCTTTTCATATAGCCATTGCAGTAGTGGCGGGCATAGATTATTTATTAAGTTGGAATTTCAAACATATTGTTCGTCTGAAGACAAAAGACATAGTACGCATGGTGACTACCGTGCAGGGATACAAACCGATTAACATTATCGCACCCACGGAACTTACTTAACGAGGAGGCTACTCACCATGACTGAAAAAACTCTACTCACCACGGGAACTTTTTTGACTGCTGACCAAATCGCAGACTTTACCCAAGTCGCCGAACAAGAGTTTCCTGAGGACCCGGCGTTACAAGAAATCTATATCGCCCGACAAATCATGCGGCTAGAATCCAAAGAGTTAGGCATGGATTATTTTAGCTATCTAAAACAATTGGCCGATAAAATTCTTGAAGAACAACCGCAAGGTATCCGGTGGAAGTGCTTGAATGCCATTGTTTAAACCAACGATAATAGTTCAGGAGTTCAAAGCGGAGCTTTGCCCAGCCTGGGTCTTACACTATTCACTTAACCTTGAGGATAATTAAACTGTTATGAATACTCGTAACCAAGATGCCCTCCATGCCTTGCAACACGTTTTGGGCAAAGACAAGAAGGCTATTTTGATGTCTCTAGTCCTAATTTTTACGTTAGGACTGGCTACCAACGCACTCTATGAAATCCTCACAGGATTGCCTCTCCTCAAGGATTCTCCTTCCCTGATAATCCTCCCCTTTCTCGGACTATTTTGGCACGCTTATTATCAATACAATGACGCGGTTCAACAATGGAAAGCGGTTCAGCCTAAAATTCTGGTCATGTTCCTCAGTCCTACTAATCGGCAAAATCTGAAGACGGAGGAAGATAAGCAATTTCTGCAACAGCTAATAGACGGTACACAAGTTGCTGATATGAAAACTGCCCTAGACAAACTTGACCCTATTCCCTGGGTCATGCCGTTGGTGGCCATTGATAAACATCGTGACTTAGAACAAGTTGTCGTCATTCCCTCTGCCGATCCGAAAGGTAGAGACAACGGTACTTACCGTGAATTAAACGACTTCAAGGCCCTCCTCAAGGCTCTTCGTCCTAGGCTTAAAATTACGGGCGTCCACGAAATTCTCAAAGAATATTCTAACGGCGTGGATTTTGAAGACCTTGAACAACTGTCCAGAGTCCTCAAAGGCATTTACCAAACCCTGAACTTACCAGACCCGAAAGAATTGCTTATCGACATCACGGGCGGGCAAAAAACTAACACGGTCGCGGGCATTCTCTTTCGTCAAGCCGAGGGCGAAGATTGCCAATATCAATATGTCAGCACTCATAACAAAGAGGTTATCCCATTTTAGGTAGTGATGAACACGCAATCAGGACTGGCAGTCCTTTGAGGACTGCCAGTCCTAAGTTCTCACCCCGATTTGTCGCCCGCTTCGAAACTACGGGCGATTATTCCGTTATCTCAATCCATAGCTGCACTTTTTTATCATTACACTCCTTCAGCAACTTCCGCCTAAGATAAAACGCCTCGTTTTTGTTACAGCTAATTTCCAAAATCTCTCTCTCATTACCTGGATACCCCCGCAACAAAGTTTTCCTTACCAACTCCGGCAATTCTGGATTAGGCCGAAATCGCAACGTTACTGGTTCCTTCCACTCGTGACTATGTTCTCCCGACACCCATTCTTCCTTGCTGGGGTCTGCCGATAAAATTCGTGTGAGAACAAAATCTAAATACTTTTGCCGGGTATGACAGTAGGCATGAAGATGATAGCGATTATCAGCAAAGACGAGATAATTAGGCGAAATGATTCGTACTTGAATATCATCTGGCATCACGGCATGATATTCGATCAGCAAGGTTTGTTGATGACGCAATGCCCCTAAAATAGCTTGAATGATTTCACGAGATAACCGTGGACGTAATAATCTATCGACATCTTTCACTTCAATGTCACTCCATCCGCCTTTCTCCTCTAAATAATGTTCTCGTAGCCGTTGACCACGTAGGTAATCCAGAAAAGTGATTGGGTCAGGACTGATATATTCGGGTTTAAAATTATCAGTAGCAACGTGACGTTTTTTACGACGGTCATATTTCATCTGGTGTGGATGAGTTTCTCGATATTCATCAATTACCGTCTGCGCGGTTTGTCGAGTTATATCAAAACTCTTGGCTAACTCTCCTGCGGTTAAACCGTCTTCCCAGAAGAGGCGGGTTTCAATGTAGGTGAATTTAATTACCTTGGAAAAAATATTTAATTTTTGATTAGTTTTATACATTTTGACGTATTAAAAATTTTCAATAACAAAAATTTGTGAGAATTTTCATTTATAAAATATGATTTATTATAGTGAGTTATGTGATATATGTCAATTTTTTTGACTGGTAGCTGGTTGCTTAGGTTAAATAATTACAGCTATACTATTCTCATAAGTAATTTCACGCAATGGTCTGAATCAGAATTTCCAGAATTTTAGAATCAGCAGAATAGTTATGGGATTTCATTCTGAAAATTCTTAAATTCTGAAAATTCTGATTCAGACCATCAACACTCAAGGAGACTACTCTCATGCTAAGAATCCGGGTAACTTTACCCAAACGTGATTCAGTAAAATATCGCCATCTGGACCTTCTCCACGATGCTCTTATCAACGCCTGGACCGCTGTCGGTGCCACGATAGAACAAGTCCACGGTGAAAGTGCCTTACCTTGGAATTTTGCCGCGCTAGGTAAAACTGGGCACCTCGACAAAATCGTGCATACCTTAATCGTGTCCACGCCCGCGCCCACGTTGACCAAATACTTGCGGGACTTCAAACCCAAAGATATTCATTATGCCCGCGCCAGCACCATTGAAGCGGTTGACTTTGCGGAAGCCCACATAACGCCAGAGGACGACCCCATCGGCCCGCAGCAAAATGCGTTAGGGGTCATCCTGTTATCGCCGTTAGCCATTCGCGATAACACGGTGGCTGGTAGTAAACGTTGGCATAAACATTTGGGACAATTTGATTTAAGTGCCGCTATCAATCATCGTCTCTCGCGGTTAGCGGGACGAGACATTAAATTACAAGTTTATCCTGACAGCCTCTATGTCAGATGGAATCCTGACCATGCGGTATTGGTGCCCGTGAAAGAGATGCCCAATGGTAAAAAAGCCTTCGTGATTGGCATGTCAGCTCCTCTAGTGTTGCAAGGTAGTGACGTCGATTTACGCTTTGCTTGGTATGCCGGGCTGGGGGAGAAAACGCGAAATGGGTTTGGGTGTATTGGGTTAGCTGAGGAGGGGGTGGGGAGATGAATTTAGAAGCGATGCAACGGGCCACACAGGTGGCTGGTGAAGTGTATGAAAATTTATTACAACAAGTCGTGATTAAACATGCGATTAGTGAACAGCGCAAAGGTCAATTGTCCGAGGATGCTAGAAAACGAATTGGTAAAGGTTCACATATTGACCATCGCTTAGTTCACTTAATGTCTATCAGTGGTAAAGGCGGTTGGCATTCTGAGGAGAAACAACGTCAGAGTTATGCCCGCAACACAAATATCACTTTGCTGGACCATCTGCTGTCAGTGGTGCGTGGTAGTGTTACGTTAGTTGCTTTGGATTGGTTGACCACCACACCTGAGATGGCAGAGGATTTGCTTCGGCAAAAATTGACTGTGATGGCAGCTATCGCGTTTTTACATGATGCCGATAAAGATTTGCATGAAGAATTACAAGAGGAGGCTAAAAAACAACACCGGTCATTATTGACTTCTCGCTGGATTGACCTCAGCGGTGAGCATCTGGATAAGTTGATGCAACGCTATGGAATAGGTGATTTTCTAAAAACCGTTAATGTGACTTTAACCGGGGACCAGATGTTGTACTTGTTAGAAAAGGTGGAAGCGACTCAATCGCATCGTCATCCACCGGCAAAATTACCGCCACGGGATTGGGAAAGATTATCGCTGTATGTGCGGTTAGCCGATAAATTAGATGGCATCTGGGTTGCTGCGGATTACGTCAAGCCTGACGGTAAGATTCAGCAAGGAGGAATGGACGGAGTATTGGAACGTTTGGCGACCGATGCCGGTTGTTTGGACGAGACCAGTTGGTTACGCACCGGGTGGCAACCGGTGGAGATTTTTGACCCCCACCATCCGTTTTTATTAGATGAATTGCAACGGTGGTTAGCCTTTTGGAGTCAGGAATTGACTGGCGCATTACCCTTGCTAGAAACCCATCAAGATGGTCGCTTGCTGATGCTCCTTCCAAAATCGCATTTTGAGGAGATAGTGAAACGGGCGATTGATAAATTGTGCAGTCAATTGCCCTTTCAACTGGAATTAGTGGTGTCGAATCGTGGGATTCCGGCGTTATATAATGGTCAACCGTCGCATTCGGAATTAACCGAATTTATGGAGAAGCTACCTTTGGCGGGGAATGCCCAATGCACGGGAATCGATGAATTAATGCGGATTCAAGTGGAATATCGCAAAGACTCTATCATTCAACAGTTAGATGAATTACTCGGTGGTTTGGGTTTGAGTCCGCGGTTGCCGAAGCCTTCTAGTAGCAAATTGATTAAGTTGTATAGCGATTTTGAGAACATGACCGAGAAGAGTCAATCTTACTTAAGGAAAGCCGCGCATGTATTGTTATTGTTGAATATGAAATTGGAGACCAAGGCGAAAGATAAAATCCCCACGCCGGCGCAACGGGAAGAGCTACTGTTAGCCCAACTGGCTACCCCCAGACCAGATTGGATAACAGAGATTACCGACGACTCGACCAGACGAGTTATCACCGCCTTATGGACCATCACCCTGGAGTCCAAATCTTCAGATTTGGCAACGCTCCTCCAACATTGGCTAGAAGAGGTCGGTTTTAACCGTTTCATTACCGGTCGCGGGGCGCAAGTGGTGGTCGCGGTCAAACGACATTTTCAACAATTGTTAACCGGAGAGCGAGTTTTTCCCGAAGGCGAAGAGGAGAAAAATGGGCGTTGTTTATTTACCGATGAACCGGTGGATTTTGACGACACCATTGAAGATGCGTTAGGGTTGTACGGGGTGAAGGTGTCGGCCTTTTCTGGGCGTGATAATCGCCCGGAGTCCATAGGTTATGCCGAAGCCCATACCAATATCGGTCCCGTCGCCATTGCGGAACATAAGTTACGAACGGAAGTTCATGGTCAACAAGGAGGTAAGGGGAATGGGGTGCCGACCTTGATTTCTTCACCGGTGACGACGGGATTATTTGGTGGCTTGACGTTAACCAATAATAAGGAATGGTTGGCGATGTCAATCTATGATTTAAGCCGGTTAGAAGTGAAAAAAGGAAAAGTGTTTCTGGGTTGGGAAATGTATGAAGCACGCTATCGCATGGCGCGATTGGAACGGATGGCCGAGAAGACCGAGGAGCAGGTGAATCAGTTGCGGATGTTGATACAAGCGTGTCTGCGTCTGGGTCGTCCTATCCATCTATTTCGAGGGTTGCCCACTTCGCAACGGGCGTTTTTTTACTATGATGCCATGCCCCGGTTGTTGTCGGCATTGTTGAAGGATTTGACCGATGAGGCGAAGGGACAAGCGTTGCGGTTAGAACAATTGCCTAAAGCCATCGACCGGTTAGAGGTCGCGCAGATGTTGTTAGAAACCAATGGGTTAGGGTATGACATTTTGAGACTCTATGCGTATTCGGCCACTCAGTTTGGGGCGATTTGCTTAGTATGGTGTCATCTCCATGACCATGTTAACCCGCTGCCGGAAAAGTGGTTAAAACATTTTCAACGTGAATTTTTGAGTTATTTAGGAGACCAAGTAATGATGAATCAAATAGATAGTCAAACCGAAGGTGCGTTAGTGAAGTTGGGGAAGAAGGCAGGTAGCATTCAGAAGTATATCAGAGCGAATGACTCGAATCGAACCCAGATGATGGTGTTCAATATTTGTCTGGAAACGGTCAATCATTTGCGGGCGGTCAAGCAGGTGGATAAATCCTCGTTGATTAACGGGGTCGCCGGGGAGTTGGAATACAAACTCAGCAAGGAGTTTTCACAGTCCAACGATGCCCTTAAAGAGTGGTTTCGTAAGGAGTGTGTAGAAGTAGCCCAGTTGTTTGTGGAGGAAGTGTGGCTAGGCGCATTGAAAGGCCACGCCCCTAGTCAACGTACTCGGCGCGTGTTGGGGAGTGTGTATCGGATGACGTTGTTACAAGCCTTTAAGGACAAGGCAGCGGAAAAGGCCGCACACAAAGCGGAAAAAGTGGGTGGAGAGGCACGGAGTTAAACTACGGGGAACGTCCACCGGCTAAAGCCTCACTGCCATTAAGTTAAGCTAAAGTTACGGCGTTGGAGT
>DZAL01000156.1 GCA_022729575.1 Thiomargarita sp. | reverse complement strand
CCCAGAGGGAGAGGGGCGAAAGAAAATACGAGAAAATTTATGCTTCAGTACTTATCAATAAAATCAAAATCGGAATCAGTGGAATATAAGCAAATATCCGGCTCCAATTCATTTTTGGCCTCTTTAAACCAGTCACTGACATTCATATTTTGTACATCCAAACTTAGCTCAGTGGCTACGGTATATCTTTCATCTGACAATAACAAACCGGCCAATCGCGCTTGCAAAATACTGTGGTTTTGAGAACCCATTTCATTATTCTCGTGGTCACTGTTGATTCGCTCTGATTCCATTACTAAATCACTCATCTTGCTACCTCATTCTAGGCGTACCAATACGAATTTTGATCGAGTACAAACCACCGCCACGTTCCCAAATCTGAAAATTTGGACTCCAGCTACGTGCCTGTTCCCAAGGACACCTGATTATACTTGCAAATTTGTGCTTCGGTACTTATTTAATTCCAGAAGTTCCCTTGAGTAAAATCATCACCGTCGCTACTGCGTTTTCGGCAGTCACGCCATACCGTTTCAGCGAACTTTCTTGAGAACCATATTCTTCAAGAAACGCATCAGGAAAGGCTAATCGGCGAAACTTTTTGGGACCGTCAAAATTAGCTTCGGCGAGTATTTCCGCTATTATTGAACCTAGTCCACCGATTAGAGTGTGTTCTTCGATAGACACCACTACCTTAACCAGGGAGAGCATTTCTAACAACTTTTCGCTATCAAAAGGTTTTAAAGTGTGAACATGCAAAACTCCCGCTGAAATACTATTTTCTCCAAGAATTTTAGCGGCTTCCAAGGCTATCTGGGTCGTAATCCCAGTGGCCACTAAGAGTACCTCGGTGCCTTCACGTAACGCAATTGCCCGGCCAATTTGACAAGGTTTGTCAGGCTGGCTAACGATGGGGTCCCCTCCTTTGGCCAACCGGATATAAATCGGGTCCGGATACTCTAACGTTTGAGGCATGAGGCGTTTCATCTCCTCCGCATCACAGGGGGCTATCACGGTCATGCGTGGAATAGCACGCAAAATGGCAAAATCTTCCATGGCGGTATGAGTAGGTCCTAACGGGGCATACACCATTCCACCACCACTGCCAAGCAAACGAATCGGTTGTCGGTGTAAGCCAGCATCCAAGAGGATTTGTTCATAACAACGGCGTGTTAGAAAAGTGGCTATGGTATTCAGATAAGGAATTTTACCATTCATGGCCAGTCCCGTCATCATTCCAATCAGATACCCTTCGGAAACCCCTTCCATCAAGAAACGTTCAGGAATTTCCCGCCGAAATTCATCCAGGGTGCCAGTGCCTATATCTGAACCAATAAAGATAACTCTATCGTCTCTTTTCGCCAGTTGATAGATTTCATTGAGGCAAGTTTTTCTCATTTTCGTTCATCAATAAATTAATTAATCTCGTCATTTCTGCTGTTGGAACACGGGTTTTATGATGCCACGCCGGGTTATTTTCCAATTCAGAGATACCTTTGCCTTTTACGGTATGACAGATAATCAGGTTGGGCTTATTATGGGTAAAGGGCAATGATTTGAATAAATTGGACAAAGCTAATAAATTATGCCCGTCGGCCTCTCGTACTGCAAAGCCGAAACTTTGCCATTTATCTGCTAACGGTTCTAAGTTTAACACTTCAAAAGTAGAACTATAACACTGAAATCTATTATAGTCAAGTATCACCACCAGATTGGATAGTTGATGTTTACCGGCTGACAGTGCGGCTTCCCAAATGGTGCCTTCATTACATTCACCATCTCCAATAAGCACAAAGGTGCGAAAATCTTTTCGCTCTAAACGCGCCGCTAATGCTATTCCTACGCCTATAGGTAAACCATGTCCGAGCGAACCCGTGGAGGCTTCCACGCCAGGCACTCGTCCATATTCAGGATGTCCCCCTAACATGGCCCCGTCAGCCGACACTCGCCATAACTCCTCTTCGGAAAAAAAGCCTTTAGTGGCCAATTGAACATATAGCGCTAAACAACCATGTCCTTTACTTAGGACGAATCGATCTCTCTGGTCCCATTGTGGGTTGTGTGGATCGTATGTTAAAACTTCATCATAAAGCACTCGTACTATTTCCATAATCGAAAAAGCTGACCCAATATGACCCCGGCCAGTTTTTTGTAAAATCTGTAAAATCTGTTGACGTTGGTAAATCCCCACGGTGTCGAGAGGTGGCAAAACATGATTTACACCCATTGGTTAAACTCTCGTGATTGAAATTGCTGATTAACAATAGTTAGTTTTTGTTTAACTTGAAATAAACGTTCCTTCAAAATACTTTCCCGCGTTGGTCCTAAAGTTACTATTCTCTCCGGTAGAAAAGGATTTAACATAATCAAACACCATTTAAGGCCGATAATCGGAAAAATACACCGAAATCGTTTGCTCCATTGCTCAGAAATTGGAAAATGTTTAAGCATTTCTTGCATAAAAATGGGCGCCAGCTTAATAGGTAAAGGTCTGCCTGGTTGAAGTATAAAGTCACACATCATTTTAACCGGGTCATCCCAACCGAAATATTCAAAATCGATAAATACTAAACGGTGGCCAGGTTCTTCCCACAGAATATTATGAAACCCCACATCGGAGGGACTTAAGGTTTGTTCTGCTATCGATAGCGAGAGGTTCATTTTTAAGTTCAGTTGGGAAGCCGTTGTGATTACATACGTTTTTATTTCTTGCCAAGTGGGTAGCAGAGAAGTATATAGAAAGTCATTTAGAATTTCATCTTTGGCTTCTACTAGACGCTGTAATCTGATTTCAATATTCTCCACATACTCGTTGATACTGAAACACGCTTCGGAGGCTTTGGGAAGAGAGTTAGCCTCTTCTGCGTAAATTAATTTTTGCAACTTTGATAAAAAAGTGACTACTTCTGACAACAAACATGGAGTCACTTCAGGAGGATTAAGCAATCGCCCGTGAATAAAACTATAGACCGCAAAATTGTTCTTCACATCCGCCAATAAGGGTTGCGGAATAGAACGTAGTCCTTGATTCCAAAGGAATTGCAAGCCGTTAAATTCAGTGCCCAATCGGTCTCGATTATCTCCTAGAGGGTTGAGATACACTTTTAAAAAAAAGGTGTGTCCTGTCTGGCTAACTAACTTAGCGGCTTGACTATTGGCACCGCCCGTAAGAGGTTCCAGATGAATAATCTTGACTTCTAGTTGTTCAAGACACTGAGTGGTTAAGTAGTTCCAGTCTAAATTCATTGTCATACCAATAGGACTCACGCAGGGCAACTTTCCTAAACCTTTAAGGTTTAGGAAAGTTAAAACAGATGCTTAGGGCCGCTAATTGTTCAGGCATCGGCAACATAAATAAGTTTTCCATGAGTCAGTATTTGCTGTTTTAGGAGGGTATGCGCCGCTTCCAGACGGACTAAATCCACGGGCAACGACATCGCTTGGTCAAGCAATGACCAGGCACAAGCATAGTCACCCACGGGCAACCCTTCTACGGCAAAATCTAAGTCGGAACGCCAGTCCAGACCACGACCATTGACGCTGGAACCAAATAGCCAAATCCGTTTTATTTCGGGCCAGCAAGTTAAATTACTAATCGCTTTGGCGATTTGTTCGTCGAGATTAACGACCATCAAGAGACTCCCATAGTTTTTACTCGATGTTCAAGTGGTTGGGTCTTCCCCTTTCAGCGGAATGATTCTATTTAATTTTGTTTCAGTTGGTTGCTCACCTTACGCACTTTGGCGATTTGGTAGGTTGGAGTGAGCGCCAACGAACTCCAACACGGTCCCTGAAATTGGAATCGCCTTGTTGGAGTTCGCTGGCGCTCACTCCAACCTACAACTACTACAACTACTACAACTACTTGTTGTTGCAGGCATCGGTGCCGCCAGTATTCTAGTTGTTTGGAAGTAACTACGGTTGTCATCTAGTCTCTCGCCTCCTCAGTGAAAGCCAAGGTTTCCTAAACTTCGCAGGTTTAGGAAACCGTCTCCTCAGTGACAGCCAAGGTTTCCTAAACCGGCGCGGTTTAAGAAACCTATGCCATCGTGAAACCTACAGGCACTCATTGATACTCGGTGTTCAAGTCTCTACCCCGGCTAAATCCATATTTTCATGCTGTCCTTCCCCACCACGATCAATCTTACCGGAACTTGCAAAGCGACTTCAATGGAGTGCCAATGAAGTTCTAGATACTCCATTAAACGTTTATTGGTGCAATTACCAAACACGAGATGAATAACTGGTGGTGGTGGTCCCAGGACTTGCGAACGATAAAAGAAATCAGAATCTTTGGAGACAATAATTTCGTCGTGTTGAGTGGCGACTTTCCAAATTTCCACATCCGGCGTTCTTTCACCACTAGGTAACTCCAATACATGTCTTGCTTCATGTCCCTTCTGGTTAAGAAAGTTACCTAAAGTCCTTGGCAATTGCACATCAATTAGAAATTTCATACGGCCTTTTCACTAAGAAGCGTTTGTTGGTAGGAAGCCAAGTTGACCGCATAGACCAAACATTCAGTGATGTCTCCTGGTTCCAAAAAGGGGAAGTCTTGTAAGATTTCCTCTGAGGTCATGCCACCGGCAAGCATTTCTAGGAGGTTTGCCACGGTCATTCGCGTTCCCCGGATAACAGGTTTCCCACCACACAGTCCTGGTATTATCGTAATTCTTTGGGTGTTCATCGTTTCCTCCTCAATATATGATAAATGGGGTAGTCATACAATATAGTAATATCCTCATCTAGTTGTCTCATAATGAGTTTGGCCAGCAGGGATAACACCCCTTCGAGGGGTGTTATCCCTCAGACTTTAAGTACAACAGTGGGTGAATATTACTATATGAATGAGATTTGACAACTTTTCAAAAGTTGTCAAATCTGTTTCAAGGGGTCTCATCTCAACCACATTTTATCACTACTATAAATAGTTTGATTCAACTTGATTTTACCAAAGGGTAACGCGGCACTGCCATTAAGTTAAGCGATTTCCATATCCATCGCATGGGATAGAGGTGGTTGCAGAAAGCTAGGGATAACAGCCCTTCGAGGGGTGTTATCCCTTACCTCCAGCCTTAACTTAATGGCATTGCGGCTAAAGCCTCTACTCCAGTGTACGCACCAAAATAGGTGTCGCACACCAGGTATGTCATGAGTTGGTGTTAGTTAAGTTAGCAGATTCACACCAATTCACAATTTCCAACCAATTGGCACAAGCCACTATTTCCGGCGGACATTCTAACTCTCTCGTATAATGGATTCGTTTAACCCACCTAGGAAAATCCGCATGGTACAAGACTTCTTCTAAATCGTCTATGAAAATATCACAGTTTTTATTAGCAATGCGTTGCAATTTATGGGCTAACGTGTCTTCAAAAAACACGTCAGTCTCTGGATTTAAGCCGAAACCTGCCGGGTCGAAAAAACCCTGTTGCCTCATCCATTGTCGGGCTACCTCCCGTAAATCAATTTTTTCTCCCAGGGCGGGATATTGAGTTTTATGACTGATAACGCAAGTATAGTAACCGTTGTTTCTGGCCCAAGCCATGAATCCTTTAAAACCCTCTGCCAATTTTGCTTCCGACATTCGCCAACCATATACCACGCCTTGCAAAATAGTCCATCGAGCTTCTCCTTGAGGTAATTGACGAATTTCATCCCGAATGGCTTTCTTGTCCTTTGGTGTTTCTGGTCGAATTAAGCCTTCTGCTAGGGCGCAGCGATGGAATAAGTCTTCATAGAGGACAATGGTGTTGTCGAAGTCTATGCCAATAGTCAGAGATGAAGTCATAATGAAGAAACTTGGAAATATGGTAGTGATGCAAGGTGGATGATAATCCCCCAGACCTCCGAGGTCTCGAAGACCTCGGAGGTCTAGCCAAACCTGACCATCAGCGAGTGACTCCGTTGTCACACACATTGCATCACTACCGGAAATATTAATTGAGTACAGTCTTTTTCATCCATTTTAAATTGTAATGCTTCTCCTCGTCAATCAGTTTTCCTGCACGAAACGCATCGACGATTTCTTTAATCGCAGTTTCTACACTGAAATGTGGTGAAAAACCAGTTGCCAACAATTTATCAGCATTCAAGCGGTAAGAACGTGGGTCTTGAGATTCGGACACCATAATTTCCGCTGGGACATATTTAGTGACAGTTTGAGCTATTTGCAGGATAGACATATTTTCAAAACCAGCATTATAGATACCTTGTATTTTATCTCCTGCCGACAGAAAATGCAAAAATACTCCCACTATATCTTTCACATGAATATTGGGACGCATTTGGTTGCCACCAAAGACCGTAATTTTGCCTTTTGCCAGGGCTTGCATGGTGAGCATGTTGACTGACAAATCGAGGCGCATTCGAGGAGAATAGCCACAGACAGTGGCAGGTCGAATACATTGTACTATCATGGCATCCCGGTAACTGAGGAGAATCCGTTCACCAACCATCTTGGTTTTATTGTAAACCGAAATGGGTTCGGGTTTTAACTCTTCAGTGACTTGTTCTTCTTCTTTGACTCCATAGACACTTCCAGAGCTAGAGTAAATAAATTGCTTAACTCCATGTCGTACCGCGTATTCAGCCAATTGCATGGTACCTAACGCATTGACTTCCCATGATAAAGTTGGATCGAGCTCCACGCACGGATCATTAGCAATGTTAGCCAAATGAATGATAACATCCACTCCACTATTAGGAAGTAAATCGACATTGCGAATATCCCCTTGCAAAACCGTTAAGTTTTGGTGTTCAGCTAAGTAATTCCCAAACCAAAGCGTATCAATCACGGTGACGCGGAAACCTCTGGCTAAGAGTTGTTCAGTTAACCAAGTACCTATATATCCGCAACCACCAGTTAGCAGTATGTGCATCATTCATTCTCCAAATAACATTCCGTTTTTCAGTAATACCCAGTTTATGGTTTATGTATATACTCTAACGGCTGAGTTTTAAGAACTTCAAAATTTTGTTCCACCCATTGGATGGTTTCTTCAATCCCTTGTTCTAAACTGGTTTTATCGGTCCATCCCAGAGTATTTCTGATTTTACCACTATCTAAAAGATAAGCATAGTCTTTTCCCAACCGTTCTTCGGAAATTTCCACACTCTCAGCAAAATTTACCCCCATTCGCTGACAAATTTTTTCCACCAAATCCCTGATAGAAATAGTTTGCTGAGTAGATAAATGGTAAATTTCACCCGCAGGTGCATGACGTGCAATTTGCACAGTAGCCGCCGCCACATCTCGAATATGGATAAAAGACCGGATGGAATGTCCCCCTCCATGTAACGGTAATTTTTTTCCCAACTTAATAAATAAAATTGTTCTGGGAATAATCCGATAAAGCTGTTGGCCTGGGCCAAATACGTTAGCGGCGCGAGTCGAAACCGCCGGAAAATGGTAAGCTGCCACGAAAGTCTTTAAACTCATGTCAGCCGCGGCACGAGACACTGCGTAAGGAGTCGTCGGATTATAGGATGATTCCTCGGTAATATAACCTTGACAATTACCATAGACTTCGGGCGTGGAAATATGGACATATTTCTTTAAAAAGTCGCAATGTCTTAGTCTATCATGCAATTTGATGGTAGAAACGACATTGGTCATAAACCAATGTTCAGGATGTTGCCAACTTTGTGCCACCATGCCTTGCGAGGCAAAATTAACCACGTAAGCGGGCTTAAACTTATGAATGACGGACATGATGTCATCCAAGTGGTGATTTAGGTCCAACGCATAGAAACGAAATGCCGACGGTTGGCCTTTCCACTGATAAGGTAAAAATACCTGATGTGGTTCAGGGGAACGACTGATGCCTATTACTTCGGCGCCTTCTTCCAGTAGGTATTTTACAAAACTGGCGCCGGAAAAGGAATTGCTGCCGATTATTACGAATTTTTCGGTCATAAAGTTTTTAAAGTTTTTCTAGTGTTTAAAATAAGTGTATATGTAAATATTTGTTTTATTTAAACTTTTCTCTCGTTCCCACGCTCCGCGTGGGAACGCTGGCCCGGGAGGATCGGCGTTCCGTGCTGCCGTCCGACGCAGAGCGTCGCGGCGGCATTCCCACACGGAGCGTGGGAACGAGAAAAGATTGGGACTCCAGCAGACTTGTGTATAACGGTGCCCGCGGAGCGTGGGAACGAGAAAACCCGTGGTTCTAATTCTCTCTAAGAGTTTCGGGAATTTCGCTCCGCTCATTCCCGAAACGGGCGTGTTTGACTCTTTTGCGTAAGGTAAATTACTGATAGATCACCGCGTTTAAAAACTCTGGCAGTGTCAAATTCGCCAGTGTCTCGGTCATCTCCTTAGACAAATCCGCATGTTGATACAAATATAGGACCCTCGCTAATTGTATCACGGGACGAAATTCAGTGGACGAATAATCTGGCAGGTTGGTCGATAGTGTCACCAATAGCGGTGCCATTAAGGCAGCCAGTGAATCATTGTGGGGTTCTTCTTCGCCTACCGGTACCAAATAATAGTCATCCTCCACCGAATTGAAGTGTTGAAAAATCTCTTCAGGTAAGAGATAAACACTGGTTATCGTGCCCTCCAACTCGTTTACTTGTGTGATAAAAATCCAGTGAGTTTCTGGTTGGTGAAAAGCGGCCCGCACCGAAATTTTTCCGCGTTTCAATTCTGCTAGACGTTGTGTACTGATAGGTATCACCAACCGTTGTTCCAAGTGGTCTTCCACAAATTTATCCAAGTAGTTGAGATACAAAGTGCCAACCCTATCAATTTCTACATATAATTTAGGAATCTCTACAAAATCTAAGATTTCTTTGATTTTGGCCTGGTTAAATGGATTAAAGAGTAGTTTATAGGATTCAAGAGGAATCATAGTGTTGTTATCTCTAGTAATTTTACTTCCGAATCAATCTTGACGTGTTCATACCACCAAAGATTACAATGGCCCGTATGAACGTTAATAGTCAGTTTACCTATTCCAGGGGCAAGTTTGAGTTTTGCAATGAAACTACCCATTTTTTTGTTTTTCCGTAAAATTTCTTGGTATTTTTGCAAAGCATGGTCATAACTGAGAAAAAATGAAACCGCAAACGCTTCACAGAGTTGCTGAAATCGTTGATTGTCAGGATAAAGGCGATTATAAGGAATAAATTCATGGTCATTGAGTTTATTTCTTTGAAAAATTCTGTATAACACGATACTTTCATTTTCCAAAGCCATTTGGGGTGGACAATGGTTAGGGAGTTTCTCTTTGTACATAGCAGTTCTAGGCACCTTCTTAATTTAATTAATCCATTGAATTTCATTCACTAACTCACCTTACGCACTGGACAATGGTGAAAGTTGGAGTCCGGCATTGATTGCGGGTAGTTCCTCCAAACCAATGGAGGTGTTAAAATTCAATGAGTTATCAAAGGTCAAGGTTTCCTAAACCTGTGAGGTTTAGGAAACCTCAAACTGGTAAGGTTTAGGCCAATTAGCACCTGGATTTCAATACCTCCATTAGTTGGTAAGGACTACCTGATTCCGTGCCATAGCCGTTGGAGTCCGGCATTGATTCCGTGCCTTCCATTTACCGACAAATCTATTAATCATCGCCCACAGCGAAATCACCAGTGCCAAAGGTAACATAAATTCGGTCATAAAGACATATCCATCGGCAGGCGCTGCAAATGATACCATTATCACCATCGACAGTAAATGAGTCACTAGCAAACTCAATCCGCAGATTGCTACATTAACTTTGGTGAAAAGTAGAAATATCAAGATTAATACTATGATAAACATCGCCAAAGTGATGATGACTGTTGTATAAACAATGTTAGTTATTTTGGGTTTCATGGAGGAAATTCTTTACAGATGTTAGGTTAAATTAGCCCCTGTAGGAGTCCAAATCGAAAGACTTTAGTAAACGTACTTGTCAATACCGTTGCCTAAAGTCTTACGATTTGGACGAAACCTTTTTATGGGTAGATAGTTCGTTCCCCTGTTTTTTACATAAGTTAGCAACTTGTTCTTGAACCCAGGCCCGAAACACCTTCTCCGCGGCAACTTCATCGGTATGACACTGGGCGAGGAATTGATGAAATCGAACTTTCTCCAACCAGGGAAAAGTGGGGCTATGTTCAACTTCCACATACTGTTGTCCTTGCAATTGGTAAATCTGCCAGGTTTGAACCTGATAACGCCAAAACTCCGGGATACCCATGCTGGCATATAAATGCAGTTTATTAATATCGGTATGGGTCAGGTCCACCTCCACGACCAAATCAGGAGGTGGGTCACGAGTCAAATCCACTTTTTTGCCGGCCACTTTGGGCTGGTTTTGAATATAGTAACAGCTATCGGGTTCTGCACTTTTTTCCAGATTAGGAAAGTTCAAGGTAGTGGAACCCATCGTTTTGATTTTTAAGCCTATTTCTACCACTAAAATGCAAATCAGCCGTTCAATCCAGCGATTGGCGGTTTCATGTTCTTCTAAAGACATGGTCATCTCCAAAATGCCGTGGTCATAGGCCAAACGGGAATTACGGGAATGGTGGTTTAAAGCTTGGAGGATTTGTTGGTAGGCGCCCCAAGTCAGGTGATGAAAGACCACCCGTTGTTCTCCTCTAGGAGGAGTTACTAAAGTTGTCAAACGCATATCATTATACATAACGAAGTTTCTCGGTCGATGAATTGTCATACTACTCTGTGGGTAGATGGTTCGTTTCCAAGTGGTTTTCCTTTACCCTCAGACCTGACAGGTTTTCAAAACCGGTCAGGTCTTTTCAAATACCAAATCGGTTTTGCACCAGTACTTCATCAAATTATCACCCATATCGATGAAGTCTTAGAGACTTTCTGCGGTCTGAGGGCACAGGTACTTATTTTATCGCGTGATGCCGTTGTTGTGTCAAGTAGTGGTGATAATCAAAATAATTCATCCTTAGCTGTTTAGCTATTGAATGTATATAACTTACCTTACGCACTTTTTCTCGTTCCCACGCTCCGCGTGGAAATGCAGGTGGGACGCTCTGCGTCCCCTGCTTCCGCTCGACGCGGAGCGTCTAAGCGGCATTCCCACGCGGAGCGTGGGAACGAGAATTCTCTCTGGAGCGCAATAAGAATTATTGCGAATGGAACGAGAAATCATTCCTGATCAACAATCTGAAATTTAAAATTTATCACCCGAAACATCATCACTCGTGAATCACCTGGAGCCTCTACCTGTTTCGCCTCACTTTCTCGTTCCCACGCTCCGCGTGGGAATGCAGGTGGGACACTCTGCGTCCCCTGCTTCCGCTCGACGCGGAGCGTCTAAGCGGCATTCCCACGCGGAGCGTGGGAACGAGAATTCTCTCTGGTAAAGTCGGAAACAGTGCCCGGGTTGTGAAAAAATACAGTTGGGGGGTGACCGTATGACTGTATTCTTCTAAAGTGGGAATAGAAAATTGTTCCCAATGGGTGGCCCAATAGGGGCTAAAAGGTAGACGCTCGATTGGTGTAGCTTCATAAATACTGGCAATTAATCCTCTGAAGGGTTGTCCGGGGGTCAATTTTAATTGTGAACCCACAACAGAGGTAAAAGCATCTGGTGTAGTAGAGTTGTCTTGCTTGAGGGAAGCCGTGAGGTCATAGAACAAAACCGAAAAAGAGTTTAGCTGACCATGGCTGATCCAAAACGCGGCGGGAACAATGAGCAGCATTGCGTAAGGCTTCAGAGTAGATTTCTCCGTGGCCGAAGTGTTTCGTGGCTTAGAATTTGATAATTTGGTAGTGCAATAGTAGTAAACGCCTGCTACTGCCGCCAGGATATAAATAGGATACGCCGGTTGTTCAAGATAAGCTGGCAAAGGATAGTTAAACCAACTGATGTCACTGTATAGATATAACAGATCGATGACATACATCATAGCGATATGTAGGAAACCAGCAATGGAGAAGATTTTAATGTTAGGTGGTCCAAACCGAAAAGCTAAAGCCATACCAGCTACCAATAACAATAGCATTTGAAGAGACGAAGTACTATGAAAAGCAATGCCCGCATAGAAATAATCTTGTGGACTTCCAACGATTTCATTTGGAAAAAAGAATCTGGCGGTATAATTGGCAGAAGTGGCGAGGTAAGAAAAAATATTCAACAAAAAGATAGCCGTGAGAAAAGCTAATATTCCTATTAATTTCCATTGCAATACTTTTTTATTGGAGTTAACAAACAGGGCAGCCACTCCAAAAACAGGGAATAAAGAAATACTGAGAACACTAAAATGGCTCACCATCGATAGTAGGCCATAGATAAATAAGACCGGTAAAGTCAATATAATAAGCAGGTTCCAGTGTGTACGCTTCTCACCTAAGATATTAAATAGAGCCAGTAAAATATACCCTAACATGTATAAATGAAGTGCTAGCGGTACTTGGGCAGCATTAAAATAATGAAGACTCGCCTCGACGTAACTGTTTGGGGCGAGACTGTTTGGGGCGAGAAGGAATATGTACGTTCCTAGAGAACCCAATTGAGCCGATAGTACGCTGATTATCCAGGTCAGGCCTAATGAACGAGCCAGTATTATAATTCCCACGCACAATTCAAACCAATAGATACTCTCAAATGAAATATAGGCGGGAAAGCCATGTAACCATTCCTTAAGCAATTCACCAGGAAGATACCAACTACCGCTGGATGTCCAGGTAGAACCCATTCCAAAGAAGGGATTGAGAGATTCATTAGTGAAGGGTGCAGTCCACAACAATTTCTTTTCAGATAGCAACTGACCCCAAGAGAAATCTCCTCCTTGTCCTTGTATCTCAGGAGAATGGAGTGTCCATAAATTGAGGAAAAGTATCCATAGAGGGAACAATCCAAAAACAACGACCAGAAATGGATGCCAGTTCTTTTCTATATCTATCAAGCGTTTTTTTAAAATGGTGTTTGTCATAAGTATCCTTAAAAGTTAAAAAAAGTTTGGTAATCTTAAAATGGGGTAGTGATAACAGGTGCCACAACTCCTCAAACTTGACAAGTGCTAAGTTTCCTAAACCTTTGAGGTTTAGGAAACTTTGAGCCTTGTTAACTCCTTGAGGGTTAAGACCTCCATTCATTTGGAATCATTCCTGATCAACAATCTGAAATTTAAAATTTATCACCCGAAACATCATCACTCGTGAGTCGCCTAAGGACTCCACCCGTTTCGCCTCACTGGTGAACCGCAGGATGGTTTTGCCAGGGGGTAACGTGAGCGTTTTTGAAAAGCTGGGCATCTCATTATTCACTTGAATCGTTTGAGTCAACATTGGTTGCTCCCCAGAAATTTGTTCTATCACCAGATTTGACAATTCCGGGTAAGCGGTTTGTAACTGCATGGTTAGCGTCACCGTTTGGTCTTTAAAAAAAGCCAAATTATTGAATTCTAACTCTCCTTCCGCGGAACACCAGCGCCAGTTCATATCCGAATTTTCTTCGAGGGTAGAAAAGCCACCGTGCCATTCGAAAATGAGATTTGACTTTTTCTCATAGAATTTTTCACGCACTGGATGATATTCTGGTAAGTATAAGTCTTTCTGATGCGATTTTAAACCGAGCAGTTCCAAATCGGTGATGTCTTGTTTGCGACAAGCCGTATGAAGGAAACCAAAGTTAAAGGAAATTTTAGCATCCAACCGTTGATTAAACAGCACCGCCGTTTGCATCAAATTAGCTCTCAGCAGTTTGGGCAACGAGGTATTGCTATCGCTAGTTTGAGCCACCAGACAATTGGAATATTGTAACGGCAATACCAGCAGAGACCACCCCTCACTGTAAGCCTGGATATGCACCTTCACGCCCTTTTCATAATTCATTTCCGTGGCTTGTGCAGGTACCAGAGTTTCCAGCGCTTCCATTTGGCTCAACATAACGTGCTGTGTCGGGTCAAAATCGTCACTCTTAATTAGGTCAATAATCTTTTGTCCAGAGGTAGCCAGCATCACTCGGGTAGGACTATAGTTGCCCAAATTAGGATGCTGGATTTCGTACAATGAAATAGTTTTATCTCCCCGTGTTGGTCCATCTCTTAACCACTTAACCTCTGGATTATTCAAGCGTTCTGGTGGATAGTCTGTGGCTATCAGTTTTACCCCTAACAGAGATAGAATTTTTATATCTGGCAACAGTACTTTCACGTTATTGCGATTGTGATATTTGGGTAAAATCGGAAACAGTGCCCGAGTTGTGAAATAATACAGTTGAGGAGTGGTCGTATGACTGTATTCTTCCAAAGTAGGAATAGCAAATTGTTCCCAATGAGTTGCCCAATAAGGGCTATGCACTAAGTGGTCAGTTGGTGCGGCTTCATAAATACTGGCAATCAATCCTCTAAAGGGTTGTCCGGGGGTCAATTTCAATTGTGAACCCACAAACGAGGTAAAAGTATCTGGGGTAAAAGTGTCTTGCTTGGAGGGGGCAGTGAGATTATAGAATAAGACCAAAAAAGAGTTTAGTTGACCATGGGTTATCCAGAACGCGGTGGGAATAATGAGGAGCATCATGTAAGGCTTCAGAGTAGATTTCACCGTAGCTGAAGTGTTTCGTGGCTTAGAATTTGATAATTTAGTCGTGCAATAGAAGTAAACGCCAGCCACGGCTATCAGGATATAAATGGGGTAAACCGGTTGTTCAAGATAATGTGGTAGCGGGTATTTAACCCAATTCAGGTCGCTGTACAGATATAATAGGTCAATGACATACATCATGGCGATATGTAAGAAACCGGCAATGGAGAAAATTTTAATTTTAGGTGGCCCAAACCGAAAGGCTAAAGCCATACCGGCCATCAATAACAATAGCATTTGAATAGATGACGTACTATGGAAAGCAATGCCCGCAAAGACATAATCTTGTATTTCGCCAATGATTTCATTGGGAAAAAAGCGTCTGGTGGTGTAGTTGGCAGTAGCGGCCAGATGGGAGGGAATATTCAATAAAAAGATAGCCGTGAGAGTAGCTAATACTCCCATTAACTTCCATTGTAGTACTTTTTTATTGGAGTTAATGAATAAGACCGCCACTCCAAAAACATGGAATAAGGAGACACTAAGAACGCTAAACTGGCTCATCGACGACAGTAAGCCATAGACAAATAAGAATGGCAAGGTCAATACGACAAGCAGGTTCCATGGTGTACTCTTTTCACCTAACATATTAAATAGAGCCAGCAAAACATATCCCAGCAGATATAAATGAAGTGTTTGTGGTGCTAAGGCGGTATTAACATAATGAAGACTCACGTCGGCGTAACTGCTGGTGGTGAAGAGGAATAAGTATGTTCCTAGAAAAACCAATTGGGCCGATAGAACGCTAATTATCCAGGTCAGGCCCAATGAACGAGCCAGTATAATGACTCCCATGCACAATTCAAACCAATAGATACTCTCAAATGAAATTTGGGCTGGAAAGCCATGTAACCATTTTCCCAGTAATTCGCCAGGAATATACCAACTACCACTGGGTGTCCAAGTAGAACCCATTCCAAAAAATGGGTTAATGGATTCATCTGTGAATAGGGTAGTCCACAATAATTTCTTTTCAGTTAGCGACTGATTCCAAGAGAAATCTCCTGCTTGTATCTCGTGAAAAAGGAGTGTCCATAAATTAAGGAAAAGTATCCATAGTGGGAACAATCCAAAAACAACGACCAGAAATGGATGCCATTTCTTTTCTATATCTATCAAGCGTTCTTTAAAAACGGTGTTTATCATAAGTATCCTTAAGTTAAAAAAATTTGGTAATCTCAAAATGGGGGGGTAATAACAGGTGCCACAACTCCTCAAACCTGACAGGTCTTCGATACCTGTCAGGTTTAGCTTCCACTACACTGGTGCTTCCAAGGTATTCATTTCAAGTGGTTTCGCTGGTTTTTTGCAATATTTTCGAATAAACTTGTTCTTCTGTACCTTCACCTTGTTCTTTCATTCTATGGTAGTCCCTACAAACTAATGGGGGCATTAAAAATCAAGGTGTTATCAAAGACCAAGCCCAGGTTTCCTAAACCTTCGAGGTTTAGGAAACCTTAGCAAACTCTAGGTTTCCTAAGCCCCGAAGGCTTAGGAAACCTTGCCACTTTTTATAGTAAAATCCATATAAAATTGTACGTACCCTCTGGAGTGCAATAAGAATT
>DZAL01000155.1:4410-16166 GCA_022729575.1 Thiomargarita sp. | reverse complement strand
GGCATGGAATAAATTCCGGACTCCAACGGCACGGAATAAATTCCGGACTCCAACGACAAGGTGAGTGATTATTAACTAGATATTTTATTCGAAATATGGTTTACTTATTGGCCGAGAGATTTAACAACGATTAAAAAGTGGTCAAATCTTTTCCCAGTTACCAGAAATATTTTGAATAAAATCAAAAATGTATGAATCAAAATGCCCTTACCGACTGGAATATTGCACTCCCTCATTTATCATCCGCCACCAGCGGCTCTGTACTACCCGTCGTAGTTGGCGAAACCACTTTTGCTATACCATTAGAAAAAGTACGCTATGTTGATTACCCCGACACACTTACCCCACTACCACTTGCCACCGCGCCCGTAGAAGGACTGGCTCGGTTTAATAATCGGCCCCTAGTCCAAATTAGCGTCGCTCAAGCCCTTGACCTCAAAGCGAAAATTGGTCACGGTCGAATAGTCGTGATGAGCGTCGCACAAGGAGAAGTTGCACTGCGGGTGGATGAAGTCTTAGGCTTTGTTTCCACTCAACCCACGGCCCACAATGGTAGTGAAGACGCAGAAGAGGAATCTGCTGCTACCACCAGTGCGATGCCGCTCTTGAAATTGGAAGAGGTCTTACCTTGGCTCAAAGGTCCCGCTGATACCACCCAGCAGACACCAGAGCCGGTGATACCGAAAATGCCGACTCGTGCCAACGTTGCCGGCCATATCTTACTGGTGGCCACCGGCACCCAGGTCATGGCACTACTGGCCGACAGTGTAGATCGCATCGAAGAGCTTGATGCTTCTATGCCACTGCGGCATCCCGACACCGAAGCGGATGTTTTAATCAAAATCGAAGATTATCTGCTACCAGCCCGCTCGTTAGCACGGATACTCAAATGCGAAGGAGGCCCTGAACATTACGCCCTCATCGTGCGTGGCACTCAACATCCTTGGGCACTGCTCGTCGAGCGCGTCTTGCGCTTAGAAAAAATTGAACGTCTGCATTCGATTATCTCTCCCTCTGGCGCGAACAGTATTTGGTATCTCACTGACGATGGTAAAGTCACTGAAGTAATTGATGCTAAAGAATTTTTTGGTATAGTCAGTGAAAATGAACATGCCCAATTACCCGTCGTGGATCCGCAATCACGCTGGGATAATCTGCCGCAAATGTCGGCTAACCTCAGTACCGAAGGAGTTCGCATTTATTGCGGGGACACCATCTGTATTTTACCGTTGGCTTTGGTCAATCGCACCATTGGCAATTTAGGCGAAGTGGTCAGTCCAGAGCAGGACCTGGAGCATACTGACCTTATCCCCATCATCGATGGGACGATGTTGTTGGAACAACATCCGAAAAAAGGTGAACATTGCAACATTTTGTTATCTTTTTGTGCAGAAAAACACACGGTACTAGCGGTAGACCGTGCTTCTCTGCAACCCACGTTGGCCAATGGCCAATGGCTACCACTGACCGTTTTACCTCCCCCCACCTCTTTTCTATTCGATGCCGCCACCTATGATGAAGCCGAAGGTCGATGGGTCTTGCGCGTGACCAGACACTTGGATTCTTCCCAATTTTCTTGGGCTGCCAAACGTGCTTTAGTTAACTCCATGTTGGGCTGGGTAGGTATTGACCGTTTAGGAGGAGATGCGCATTAACTCAACCACTCCCAGCCCCTCCTTTTAACCCAACCACCCCCGGCCCCTCCTTGGTAAGGAGGGGGGTATCCGCTACAACTTAGGCAGAATCTACCCCCCTCCTTACCAAGGAGGAGCCGGGGGTGGTTTCTTTCTCTCGTTCCCACGCGCCCGCGTGGGAACGAGAAAAGGAGGGGCTGGGGGTGGTTTCTTTAACCATCATCTTTATAATTAATAGGAAAACCTTTATGACACTAACCATCAAAGCCAAGTTACGTTTCGCCTTCTTAGGCATGGCCGGCCTATTTGTCGCCTTTGGCCTATTAGCTTTAAATCGCATGGATGTTCTCAATAAAAAGTCCACGGAAATTCAAGACAATTGGATGCCCAGCATCGTCGTCACCACCGGCATCAGCAAAAGAACAGGTGATTACCGTATGGCGGAAATGTCGCAGGTATTGACCACCGATAATGCCGAAATGGATCGATTGGAAAAAGACCATGAGCGTCTGGTCAAGGAAATTGCTGACTTGCGAGCCAAATACGAGCAGCTGATTAGTTCACCAGAAGAACTGGCTATTTATCAACAGTTTTCGGCTAAGTATGAGCAGTATCTCGAAACCAGTAAACAGAGTCTAGTATTGTCGCGCAAAAATGAGAATACGCAAGCGGCTCAACAAATCAAACAGAGTGGGAGCCTCTTTGAAGGTTTCCGTAACGATCTGAGTCAACTCGTAAAATTAAGTCAAGATGGCGGTAATCAGGCCAGCCAAGAAGGAGACAAAATTTTTGCAGAATCGCAGAAGATTATCATCGGGGCCAGTGTGATAATGGTGATACTCGCGATAATTCTGATGTGGCTGTTTGAAAGAATGGTGTCTCGTCCCTTGGGGCAGATAACTGGAATTATCCAGCAACTTGCCACAGGTGATGTGTCGGTCTCTCACGGTTTTCAAGACCGCTATGACGAAATTGGTCAAACCGCAAAGGCCGTGGGCGCTATCATCCAAACCTTGAAGTCACTCACCAGTGATTCTTTGGAACTCATCAATTCAGCTCAAGCCGGAGTACTGTCAGCACGGGCCGAAGTGACTCGTCATCCCGGCGAATTTGGCGCGATTATCTCAGGGATGAATCAATTGTTAGAAGTATTGAGTAAGCCGCTGACCGAGGTGGCCGAGGTCATGCAACATCTCGCTTTAGGCGATTTGAAAGGGCGAATGCAGGGTGCCTACGAGGGCGACTTGCGAGCTTTAAAAGCCAATGTTAACCGCAGCTTGGATACTTTAGTCAATTTATTAACCGAATTGGGAGAAGTCACGCAACGAATGGCTAAAGGTGATTTAACGCTATCGGTCACTGGTAACTATCAAGGTGATTTTGCGACCTTAAAAACCAATACCAACAAAGCGATTATCCAAATGAATGAAAGTTTGAAAGTCATTGTGACCAATACCGAGAATATCTCCGTCGGTGTCACCGAGACTACTAAAGCCTCCTCGCATGTGGCCGAACAATCTTCGCAACAAATGTCGGCCATTGAGGAAATGGCCAGTGCCGTGACGGAAACCTCGGCTTCGATTGGTCAAATTTCGGAAAATGCCAAGCGCGGTAACGACCTGGCCGGTTCCACCGCTCAATTGGCTAATGTTGGACGTAACCAATTGAGTAAACTGGTAGAAGTCATTGAACAAATTGCCACAGAATATGGTCGTATTGAGCAAATTACTGGTAAAATCACTCGCATTGCCGATAAAACTCATCTCCTTTCGCTCAACGCCGGTCTGGAAGCGGTACGCGCCGGTGAGCATGGGCTAGGTTTTGGCTTTGTGGCTCAACAAATCGGGAAATTGGCGGAAGAGGCTTCCATAGCGGCTCGCGATATTGGCAATTTGATTACGGGTTCCATGCAAAGTGTGCGTCTCAGTGTCACGGGCGCTCAGGAAACGCGCTCGGCGATGGAACAAATTGCCAAAGCCGCGCAAGACAGTGGCGGTGCCGTCCAAGCCATTTCCGCCGCCTTGCTTCAACAATCGACCGCGATTGAATGGATTTCCGAGAAAGTACATAAAGTGCAATCTAGTGGCGAGGCCAATGCGGCAGCAGCTGAAGAAATTAGCCAGACGATGGGTCAATTGACTCACACCGTGCAACAAACTCATACGCAAGTACAACGGTTTACGTTGGCTTAAGGGAAAATGAGTGAGTAGTTTGGAGTCCAAATCTTCAGATTTGGGAACGTGTTTAAACACGTCCAAATCTGAAGATTTGGACTCCAGCTACTTTTCAACTCTCACCGCGGATTTTACACATGGCAACCCCTCCCATTCAGAGCCACAAACTCAAAAAACTTCTCATCCCTTTCTTGGTGAGCGTCATTTTGGGGGTGGCCATCTATTACGGCGGCGAAGCTTACCAGGGAATTGGTTTAGCGGGAATAGGCACTATTCGCCTCATCCTGGGTTACCTGCTTGGCATCGGTGAATTTTTGATACTAGCCACTTTGTTGCAACGTCTGGTGCAATATGTGGTACTCGACTGGCTAGTTGCCTCCACCTTGGGGTCCCCCGCCCCCCGCCTGCTGTCTCAACTCTCCGCTTTTGTTATTTATCTGCTGGCAATCACTGCCATTATTGGAGTAGTTTTTAAAAAGGACCTGACTGTGGTGTTAGCAGCCTCTGGCGCAGCGGGTATTGTCATAGGAATGGCGCTTCAGGGACTGATTTTGGATGTATTTTCCGGATTAGCGATCAATCTCGATCGGGCTATCAGAATTGGCGACAACATTCGCCTGCATGGTTCCGGGGACGCGATCATCGAAGGTAAAGTGGAGGAAATCAGTTGGCGCACCACTCGCATTCTCGATCGATTTTGCAATGTCGTGATTCTGCCTAACCGGTCGATGGCGGCCGCGACGGTCACCAATTTTTCCCTGCCGCAACCGTTTTTAGAAACCAGTGTGACGGTTACTCTCGATGTCACCGTGCCAGCCGACCGGGCCCTCCGAATATTGCAAGCGGCAGCGGTGGAGGCTTCGGGGCAATTTTCACCGGTGGTAGCACCCTCACCATCGGTGGTGGTTAAAGAGATTACTCATGAAGGCGTGCAATATACGGTATTTATTTACCCTTCCTTTGAAACTCGTCCACGAGGTCGGAACCTGGTACAACAGGCGATTTTGCGCCACCTGAGTTGTGCAGGGTTAAGACCCGCGTGGCCCAAGAATGAAAGAGTGAAAGGAGAGCGTAACCCGCAAATCTCCAACCAACCAGACGCGACTCAGTTGGCCAAATTGATTGGCGCAACGGCTTTGTTTCAATATTTGGAGGAAGTTGACCGACAATTACTGGCGACCTTGGTCCCACTACGTTATCTGCCGGCTGGCCTCTTCGTAGTCCATGCCGGGGAGGTGGCGACCTCGATGTTTTTGGTGATTGAAGGGCTACTATCGGCTGAAACTACGCGCCGGGGGCCCGGTGGGAAACCCATTGCGGCGCAAAATTTAGGACCTGGGAGTTTGATTGGCGGAGAAGTCATGTTGCTAGGTGATGCTTATGAATTGACGGTGCGGACCCGGACGATGGTGTTGGTGTGTGAAATTGATTATGAATTATTGGGCCAGTTGTTGACGCATCAACCGAAAGTAGCGCACCAGTTGAGTCGGCGCGTGGCCAAACAAATGACTGACAAAATCGCCAGCGAAGGCACCGGTCAGCAACAGTGGCAAATGAGCGAAGCGGACTTGGCGATGGAGGTATTGGGAAATTTGAAACGGTCTTTTGCACATTTGAAATTAAATTAGGTTTTAGATTTGACAACTTTAAAAAAGTTGTCAAATCTGGCCGTGTTAGATTTGATAACTTTCAACCAGTTGTCAAATCTGTCAAATCTCTCGTTGTCTCATCACTTCATACAGACACACTCCTGCCGCCACTGACACATTCAAACTTTCTACTCGACCGCGCATTGGAATATATATTAACTTATCACAAACCTCTCTAGTTAACCGTCGCAACCCGGCTCCTTCCGCACCTAACACCACCGCTAACGGCCCAGTTAAAGTTGTAGTAAATAAATTCTCAGACCCCGCTCGATCCGCTCCCACTAACCATAATCCTTGGGTTTGTAACCAACGTAACGTTTGCGCTAAATTGGTCACCTGAATTAACGGCACGGTCTCAGCGGCACCGCTGGCTACTTTAGACACGGTCGCCGATAAGCCACAAGCACGATGTTTGGGAATGACCACCGCCTGGACCCCGGTCGCATCCGCCGTGCGTAAACAAGCACCTAAATTATGTGGGTCTTGGATTTCATCTAAGACCAATAATAACGGCGGCCCTTTGATAGCGGCTAAACATTCTTCTAAACTGATTTGAGTAGCTGCGGGACGAGCGACACTACGAATAACCATGCCTTGATGGATTCCGCCAGCGGTCAATTTAGTTAAACTATCTTTCGGCACCCGTTGCACCGTTAATCCTTGCTCCTCCAACTGTTTTACCAAAAGTTCTAACTTGGCATCATGACGGCCGATTTGTGCCCATCCTTCCACCACCCGACTCATATCGCTTTCCAATAAAGATCGCACCGCGTGGAGACCAAAAATTAATTCATATTTAATTTTACTCAAAGTGACACCATTCTCTTGACTGATAAAATAATTTCTACTATCATTTTTTCTTATGAACTACTTCGAATACATCAAATTTATCAAATTTCGACTTCTCCTTTTGATAATAATATCCTGCTACTTTCTCCTCTGGTTACTGGATGCCAACAGAGCCCGAGGAATCTTTTGGAATATCTTAGGACTGGGAAACGATACCGCAGAGTGGGTAGGGTCCTTAAAACCAGAACTTTCGCGTCGTCTGCTACGTACTGGTAACCAGGAAACGACTTCGTCCACCAAACCCAACCGAGTAGAGGTGAACACCGAGGTGTTAACCGATTTTTTAGCTAAACCCAATACTGAACTACAGCAAATCAGAAAGGGTTTTTATAATAAACCGGCCGGCTATTATATTCAAATTAACAGCAACCAAGGTACTTGTCAAGCGAAATATTCCACAGAATTTCATGGGTACTGGGAAACGCCAGCTAAAATTTTGTGTCCACAGATAAACCAATTATTAACCGCTCACTGTCAAGACCTGATGACTATTGCTTGTCAGTCTCTTTTAGAGAAAGCCAAACCAGGAAACTGGAAGGATGATTAATTGGTCAATAGTAGGGTGCGTCCTACGCACCATTTTGGAAATCGCACTATGTCTGGGTGGTGCGTGGGACGCACCCTACTCCTTGGGCTTAACGGCAATGGCATTGACCTTTCAGGCTACCATATTGGCCTTTAGTTACTCGCTCCAGGCCGGCCAAATCGGCAACCGTTGCCACCGCTTGATAATCGTGTTGCTTAAATAGATTTCTTACCGAGGCTCCCTGCTGATAACCGTGCTCTAATAATAACCAACCGTTATCAACCAGATAATTTTTCGCGTGAGCAATCAGTTGCTGGAGATCGGCCAGACCGTGCGCGGCGGCTACTAATGCACTACGAGGCTCATACTTAATCTCCTCTTGGGTTAAATGCGGGTCGTCACTGGCGAGATAAGGCGGATTAGAAACTATCATCGTGGCCGGTGGACCAGCGAGAGCACTAAACCAATCACTTAATAAAAATTCCACGTTGGTGAGACCTAACTGATGAGCATTACCTTGAGCAAGGTTCAGTGCTGCACTTGAATTATCCGTAGCGAGCACTCGACCACAGGGTCTTTCTTTAGCAATGGCCAAAGCAATAGCACCGCTACCAGTGCCCAAATCGATCACCGTGACTTGACTATCCCTCGGTAATAAAGTCAAGGCTAATTCTACTAATAGTTCAGTTTCTGGACGCGGAATTAAAGTAGCAGAAGTCACCTGTAAGTCTAAGGACCAAAATTCTTTATGACCGGTGAGATAGGCGATAGGCTCCTTTTGCGCACGACGAGTCAGTAACTGTTGATAGTGAGCATATTGACTGGCGGTTAATCTTTGTTCGGGCCAAGCATACAAATGACTCCGCGAAACTCTTAACAGCGAGGTTAATAAAATTTCGGCTTCCAGATGTGGTGACGAGGAAATCACCGACAGTTGAGACACTGCTTGGGTGAGAGCATGACGAATCGATACCATAAAATTGATTTAATTTCTCCTGACAAAACGACGCTTTGAACTCCTGAAGAGGGAATAATTATCTATGAATACTGCGCTTACTATTTCTCAAGCGATTGAATTAGCTTTAGAATATCATCAAGCCGGCCAATTACAGCCCGCCGAGCAAATTTATCGACAAATTTTACAACAAGACCCACAACAACCGGAGGCTTTACAGTTATTGGGGATGGTGGCTTATGACCAGGGTGATTATGAGAGTGCCATCTCTTTAATTCGTCGAGCCATTGCTGCCGATTCGCAACAGGCCCGGTTTCATCATCATCTGGGAATGGCCTTGCAAGCGCAAGGTCGGTCACTAGAAGCGAAATTAAGTTATCGCCAAGCCATTGCGTTGCAACCAGATTTTTTTGCCGCTTATCATGGCTTGGCCACGGTGTTAATAGCCTCTCAACAATTTGTCGAGGCCGAAAATTATTTTCGACAACTGTTAGCAAGACGACCGACCGCTGAAGTGTATGATAATTTAGGTAGCATTTTAGGGATGCAAGGTCGTTTTGCCGAAGCCGAAAATTACTATCGTCAAGCTATTCAGTTACAATCCGATTGGGCCGAAGCCTATCTGCATTTAGGCAATGCGGTGGGTGCCCAAAGACGTTTTGCTGAAGCCGAAGATTATTATCGTCAAGCACTCACGCGGTCGCCTTCGTTAGTAGAGGCTTATAGCACTTTAGGCAAAGTATTGCAAGCCCAAGGTAAATTGGAAGAGGCGATAACCCGTTATGGTCAAGCGTTAACTCTGCAACCAGAGAATGCCGGGTTGCAAATTAAAGCGGCATTGCTGATGCCGGTGATTATGTCCTCACTGCCAACTATTTTGGCGACTCGTCAAACTATGGCCGAGCAATTGAATGCCTTATTAACTCAGCCTCCTCAATTAGTGGATCCAGTGCAGGCTGATGCGTGGGGCAATCAGTTTTATCGAGTATATCATGGGTATAACGAGCGAGAATTTCAAGGCCAATTAGCTCAATTGTATCGGCAAGCCGGTCCTACACTCCTTTATACCGCGGCCCATTGTGACGCACCGATGAATTTTCCGGCGCTGTCCGATCCACCGCGCCGACTAAAAATTGGTTTCGTGTCCAGTGCCTTTTTACACGAACATGTCGTCACTAAATTTATTGCGGGAGTGATTGCTAATTTGTCCCGTGATAAATTCCTCGTGTGGGTCTTTTCGAGTGCTAAATCGCAAACCGAAATCTCTCCGCTGATTCAACGTAGTGCGGACTATTTTGAAGTGTTACCGTTAGATTTAGCAGTAGCGAGAGCGCAGATTGCGGATCGACAATTGGACATCTTGTTTTATCCAGACCTGGGGCTCGATGCGTTCACTTATTTTTTAGCGTTTGCGCGATTAGCGCCGGTCCAATGCACCAGTTGGGGACATCCGGTGACCACAGGTATTGCGACCATAGATTATTTTATTTCGGCCAAAGATTTAGAATCGTCTGAAGCCCCCACCCATTATACTGAGCAACTGATTCAATTAAATTATTTGCCCTGTTTTTACTATAAACCGGCATTATCGTTACCGCTAAAATCTCGTCAGGAGTTTGGCTTACCGGCGGAGGTAGCGATTTATTTATGTCCGCAGTCATTATTTAAGTTGCATCCGGATTTTGATGACATCCTGGCGGCCATTTTAGAACGAGATCAAACCGGGCAAGTGGTGTTAGTGGCTGGCGAGCAACCGTATTGGACTGAGTTATTGCAGCAACGTTTGCACCAACGTTTACCCTCCGCGGTGATGCCTCGTTTACGTGTTGTCCCCAGACAAAATTTAACGGATTATCTCCATTTAATAGCGACCGCGGATGTCATATTAGAGCCGTTACATTTTGGCGGTGGCATTACCACGTTGGATGCACTAGCGGTGGGGACTCCCCTCATTACGTTACCTTCAGTGTTTTTAAGAGGACGGATGGCTTACTATTGTTATCGGCAAATGGGAATGATGGATTGTGTGGTGCAATCGGTGCCGGAGTATGTCGAATTAGCAGTACGTTTAGGGACTCAAGCGGATTACCGTAATGCGCTCAAAGCGAAGATTTTGGCGCGTCATCAAGTGTTATATGAAAATCCCGCGGTGGTGCGAGAGTTGGAGGAATTTTTTGAAGAGATTTTTGGGTTTCAGAGTTGACAACTTTCAACCTACCAGGCTGGTAGCCGTTGGAGTCCGGAATTTATTCCGTCTTGGCCACCGCACGGAATAAATTCCGGACTCCAACTTCATTGACAAATCCTCCTTTCACTGCTAAACTTCTTTCTGCTTTCAATTTGCAACTTAGGAGACTCTTTATGCCTACTTTAGTGATTAATGAATTACCGGCCGAATTACTCGCCAAACTCACTTAGGAAGCGGCACGTCAACAATGTTCGGTAGAACAACAGGTGATACAGTTATTAGAACAGTGCTTGACCAAACCAGTAAAACCCATGGGGGTTAAACGACCCAAGGAGTTGCTCGAACCCGTTAAAAAACCTCCTGTACCAGAAACTACAATTGCGGTAGCGGTCATTATCGGTGCAGAAACTGGAATAGTGGAAACTATTATAAGTGCTACTACCGCTCCACCTATAGCACCCAAAAAACTATCGATTGCGCCATCCCACATATCCTTGGCCGATAACCCCCATGGATCCACCAAATTCACCGGCCGCCCCGTGACAAACGCATACCTCTGCCCCTCAGACACATTCCCAAGTAGCACATCCATGTTCACAAACCGCTTCACCACCGGACTATAAAACCGCGCCCGCATATAATACAAGCCATTGCCATCAGTCATCACCCCAAACTTCCCATTAAACAAAAACGGCGTAACCGACGCATCTCCTTTCAACAACTCCCCATACGGCCCACACTGGAATCTCTCCACTACTTTCCCAGTTTGGTCAGTAAGTGCCACGGTACTACCACGAAAGTCAAAGTGATAACTCCGATACTCCCCTTCCTTCTCCTCGCCAAGCAATTCCAGTAAACGGTGGGCCAATAAAAGGACGTTTGCCCACCCTACCTGGCCACCTGGCTACCTGGCTACTTGAACAAGACGAATTTCAACTTTATATTTGAAATTCTGAACATGCTGAGACAACCAAAAGTTACTAAAGTGAAAAATCTGTCCCTGTTCGTATTGAACTATTAGGAATTTCGACTGTACCCATCGAAGTTTTAATTCCTCCATTTTATCGCCTCTAAATAAAAGATCATTCTCTGTTGGTGGACCACCTGTTGGAACAATATACACTTCAAAAACCAAAGAAGTAGTTGCACCTGCATTTGTTTGAATGAGGACAACATCTACCAAGGAATCAGGTGAAGTAATACGCATGATTTCCTTACGCGCAACAGGATCGCAACTTAAAATTCCCATCATCACTATCGCAAGTAAAAATAGACGGGATATTCCACTTGCTAGACACCAGTTGTTTTCATAAATAAATATCATTGTTACCACCTATTTCTTCAATGTCCGCACCGACAATATTCAATTCCCCGCCTGATCATTTCTTGATCATTCGGATCATCTCCATAAGGAGAACTTCCCCACCAATTGTTAAATCCAGGTTTTGAAGTACCTGATTTTTGTTGAGCCCAACCTGCACCACGTAAAAGAATTTTAGCCGTGAATCCAAAAGCAAGCGTAGGGTGCGTTAGCGACAGCGTAACGCACCATTTTCCCAAAAACCACCAAGAAACCAGTAACCGGGAATTCCTCCAACAAAGGTGCGTTACGGCGCAAACACACGCGCCTAACGCACCCTACGCTCGCTTTCATAAAATATCCTTAGTAAATCTCTTTTTAGTGCGTGCAAATAACCTCCTAATTCATAGATAAATTAGCAAGCGTAGCAAGCGTAGGGTGCGTTAGCGACAGCGTAACGCACCATTTTCCCAAAAACCAC
>DZAL01000155.1:0-4310 GCA_022729575.1 Thiomargarita sp. | reverse complement strand
CAACAAAGGTGCGTTACGGCGCAAACACACGCGCCTAACGCACCCTACGCTCGCTACTTGTCTTCCCAAACCATGCAGGCTACGCTCGCTGCCACCACCGACGGCTGTGTGGCCAATTACTCCGCCAATGGTGAATTACACCTGCCTTGCGTTAACGTTCCTGGTGCTTTTGGCAAAATCGACACTTACGAAGTGTGGTTGCAGCAACAGTCAGGGAGTTTTACCTTTGACCTGGATTTAATTCGAATCCAACTGAAATAATTTGTGGTAGGGTGCGTCCCACGCACCTTTCTCAACTACGCCAACTTTGCCAGTCTGGAAAATTTGACCAGTGTTTGAGAATGGTGCGTGGGATGCACCCTACTTTAACTAATGAATCAGTCAACCAGGAGTACCAAGTTCCGCCTGGTACTCATGGTTGACGGCGCTTTGAGGATTATTGATGGTTGATAATAACCCCTTCTCCTAAAATAACTCCTTTGTCCAATTTCACTCCTTTTCCAAGTATCACCCCAGATAACTGGCAACCTTTTCGGAGCCGCACGTTCTCTAGCAACGCGGGAGCTTTCTGATCTCCTTTAATCGTCCCCTTGAGACTGCCACCAATAATCTTGGTACCAGCCAACAAGGTGACATCTTTGAAGCAACCGCCGACTTTGCTAGTATTGCGAATGGTGCCGCCTAGAGTCCCACCAATAATAGAAGTCCCTTTAAACTCAAAGTCTCGCATTACGCCAGCATTTTTGATGTAGCCGGTGACCACGCCGCCGGTGAGTTGACCGCTCGCCGTGACTTTCAAGTTCGATACCCAACCGGCATTGACGGCCGTGCTGGATAAGGTCGCATTGGAGACCATACCCGACCCTTGAACATTTAACTCTGTCACGGGACGACCCTCATAGTTGCAGATTTGAGAGATATTCCCTGTGGTGGCGCATGAGGTAGAGACACCGTAGGTCGGAGTCTCTGGTGCCGGTGTCGGTGTCGGAGTTTCTGGTGCCGGTGTCGGAGTCTCTAGTGCCGGTGTCGGAGTCACCGGCGCAGGGGTCACTGGCATTGGTACCAAAGTTTCTGCTGGGGTAGTGGGCACTTCGGTCACTACTACTGTTGGCGTGGTAAGGTCCGTGGGGACCACGGCCGGCGGGGTGGCCTCTGGAATCACTGCGGTTGGTGACACCTCTGGCTCTGGTGTAACGACGGCTAAAGTTTCCGTGACCACTGTGGCCGGAGCCATACCTTGGCCTGGAGCCTTATCTTGAGCCTGGTCGGCCTTATCTTGAGCCTGGTCGGCCTTATCTTGAGTCTTGTCGGTCTTATCTTGAGCCTTATCTTGAGCTTTATCCAGAGTTGGCTCAAACTGTGCCTGACATGTCATTTCCTTAGCCACGGTCACCGTTAACGGATTTTTTAGTGAACCGCTGCAATCTTCTCCCCAACCAAGGAACGTCATGCCTTCGCTGGGGGTGGCTTGCAGATAGACGGTGGTGCCAGTACTATAGAGGTCACTGCATTGAGTCCCGCAATTAATATCTATCGGTTGACGGTCAGCGTAATAGCCAGTCACTTGACCTTGACCTTGGAGGGTGACGGTCAGTTGATAAATGCGTTGAAAATAGGCGATGCACCGCCGCTCACCGCTCATCACCACGTTATCATCGTTACAATCTTCATAGCCTTCCCAGTGACTAAAGACTGACCCGGCTTCGGCTTGGGGAGTGAGCGTGATTTGGCTATCGGCATCGACTAGGTCACTACATACCTCAGATTTGCAAACCACTAAGCCCGGCGAAGTCTCCTGGCAATCTTGACGAGTGCAATAAATGCCGGTGTTGGTGCTGACGCTACCATTGCCGTCGCCTTGGACTTGAATATACAGGCCCAGTTGAGTGATTGGTTGAGGAGTTACCACGGGCGGTTGAGTTACCACGGGCGGTTGAGTTACCACTGGTGGAGGAGTGACTGGTTTAGCATTGATAGTAAGATTTTGTGTGGCCGTCACTGCGGCAGTGTAATTCGCATTACCGGCTTGGTCAGCGGTTACCGTGCAAGTACCAGCACTTACTATTGTCAGCGTCGTTCCACTGACAGTGCATACGCTTGGCGTGGTACTGACAAAAGTCACAGGATTACCAGAGGCTCCTCCTGTGGCACTTAAAGTCAAGGGCGCATCACCCACGTTGGCACTGGCTGGCGGGGCAAAGGTGATGGTTTGGGGTGTTAAAATATATTGCACGATATAGGTTGGACTGGCAGCATTTTGAAAGTGAATCCAGCCGACATTTTCCGACCAGGCATAGCCATCCAATTTGCCCGTGGTCTGGTCAACGGTCACGCCGCCATTGGTTGGCTTGAAGTTAATCCAACCCGCATTGGTACTCCAGGCATAGCCCAATAAGTTACCCACGGCATCCATATTGATACCGTAATCCGTGGCCGAGGTATTGCCATAAGTATAAGTACCGCCGCCGGTATACGTGCCCAGTTTTAGCCAGCCCACATTTTCCGCCCAGGCGTAACCTTCCAAGTGGTCCGCGGCGACGGTGACTCCTCCATTGGTGGGGAGAAAATTGCCCCAACCGGCGTTGGTACTCCAAGCGTAGTTATCGGTAGGGCTAATATTGCTGGTAGCACTTCCCAAGGTGGGAAGGGTTAAGAGTAAAATAGGGGTAAGTTGTGTAAGTTTCATAAATTAATCTCCTTTCATAAAGAGGTCCAAATCTGAAGATTTGGACTCCAGTAGTATCAGGTGGACAACGAAAAGGCCGTTGCCCACTCTATCTGACTACCCAATTTCTGGTAGTGATGCAATAGGTAGTGGTCAAGAGGTCAAACCTGACAGGTCTGTTAGACCTGTCAGGTTTAAACCACTACCTGGTACATGACTACCCAATTTTCTCGAACAATGGTAGTCTTGGTTAAAAAATCCAAGTTATCTAAATTAGAATCGTTGGTTGCTAGAACTAGCGCATACCGTTTTGCCGTGGCCGCAATTAACAGGTCCATATCGGCGATAGGTTTGCCGAGGGTTCTAAGTTCCGCTTTTAATTTTCCAAAGATAGCCCAAACTTCTTGGTCAACCCGCAGCGGAGGAATCGCCTCTTTAAAAATATCAATCTGTGCTAAGTTGTATTGTCTTTTTAGAGACTTTTCCGCACCAAAAATCAGTTCGCCTAAAGTGGCCTCACTCATGTAAAGTGCGGTGTCATCCGCCAGCGAATTAATTTTGGCCAGGACTTGTTTTTCTATAGCAGACTGTTTTTCCACCGCTTTTTTTAGAGCATTGAAGTAGTAAATACAATTGTTGGTATCCAGCAAGTAGCCATCAATCTTGGGTTTCATTGGGTGTCTAATGGGTCGTTAAACAAAGTCGGATAATCGTCTCTCTCGTGTCGAGAGGCGTGAATCTCTTCAATCCATTGCGCAGAATTGGCTTCTTCAAAAGGCCAAGGGGTCTTGGCAAGGGTTGATAACAGCGTTTCTCGTTGCCGTTTAGTGACTCGTGGCAACGGTGTTGGTACCAGTTGTTCCAAAGCCGTGGTGGTGCCAAAGGTCTCCAACACCCTCGATAACATTTGTGGATGTTGCTGAAAAAAACGATTCACCGCAGTTTGTATGTCATTCTGAGTGAAACGAGAGACCATCAAATTGGGCACTTGGAGGTCTAAAACAATTTTAAAATGATTTTCTGTGGATACTAAGTTATTGGTTTTCATCATCTTCAACTCCAAAAGAAAAAAGTAAAGAAACGCCGCGAAGAAACTAAGTTTCTTCCAGAAACTTAGTTTCTGGTACTGAGTCCAACACCCCCAGGCATCAATGTTGGAGGTAGCGAAGCTCACTCCAACCGACACGGGTTAACTACGTAGCCGCAAACTCCGTATAAGGACGTATCTCAGGCGGTTTAAAACCCAAGACAATCTGTTCCTTTGGGACACCCGCTTCTAACAAATCCGTAGCCACGCCCTCTTCGGTATCGTCCGCCTGAATCCAGATTTTATCCGCAATCAGTTCCAAATGAATAGGGGCATGGTGAATATATTTATCGCCAGACCAACCCATTGATAACAACAGGTAACTCTGTTGCGCTTCATCAAACAGGGTTTTGACCTTGACCCCACCTTGTGTATAATAGTTGGCATAGTCTAGCAACACTTGTTTAATCACTTGTGGATAATCTAATCGGGTATCCATAGAGTAATCACCTCGTTAGTTGCTTCAAATACCATTAGGCGAATGATATGGTTTTTCAATAAAATACCACCTAAAAATTGCAATCCCAACCCGATAAGTCTTGACAATTATTTATTATT
>DZAL01000154.1 GCA_022729575.1 Thiomargarita sp. | reverse complement strand
TTCGAGGGGTGTTATCCCTCAGAAGTACAACAGTAGGTGAATATTACTATATCATCAAGCAAACTCAGAACTTGAAAGAGTTAATGGCGTTGCCTGGGTTACGTTGTCACCCACTGAAAGGTAAACGAATAGGACAATATGCAGTTAATCTCAACGGTTTTTATCGTCTTATCTTTACCCTCCTGGGTAACACTTTGGAAATTGTGCAGATTGACGAGGTAAGTAAACATTATGACGACTAATCAAGTCTTATATTCTGATTTAGCGCTTCCTCCTGGGGAATATTTGTTGGAAGTTCTTCAAGAGAAGGGTATCAGCCCGACGGAACTTGCTCAAGTTCTAAACTGTTCCACATTCACCTTGAATGAGATTATTCAGGGACCGATAGCGATTACTACAGAAATAGCTTGGCAATTGGAACACTGCTTGGGCGTGCCAGCGACTCTTTGGATAGGATTGCAAGCGGAATATGATTTCATTAGTGAGCGTAGCAAGCAAAGTCAGCAAAGGTTGAGGCGCGTGGTGTAGGTCTAAGCGAGGGTTTCATTCGAGGACAACGAATTTAGAAATAAACGAATTGACCCCTGACATTCATTAAACCTGACAGGTGCTTTCCGACCTATCAGGTTTGGCCTTCATTCTCTAAGTTGCCAAAAATTCCTGCATAGACAAAGTTAACTCTGGTGCGGCCAGTCGCAATTTACGGTCTTCGGTAATCACAGGAACGTCTAACGTTTGTGCCAAGGCTAAGTATTGGGCATCATAGGCGGTGATATTACGTTCCCCAGCGATTTGGAGGGCGAGGGGCATGTTGACCGGTTGCGCACCATCGGCAAACAGCATGATGGCTTTTTGCCAGGCGAGTAACAGTTGGTCATAAGGCTCATGCTTAAAGCGGGCATAATTAGCCAGTACGTTTAAAAACTCATGTTGCCATAAGTCTGGTACCACCCAATATGAGTCTTTGTCATAGACTGCCCGTGCTTGTTTACCTTGGCCTTGATTCATGACCAGTTGGGCAATGAGATTCGTGTCAGCAATAATCATTTACGCCCCTCCTGAATGGCATTGTAAATCCAGTCTGAATCCATTTTCACACTCAATTCTACAGGCTCTGGTAATTCTTTGGGTCGTTTAACCCCTATGGGTTTTACTGGTTTGGTCAAGCACTGTTCTAACAATTGTATCACCTGTTGTTCTACTGAACATTGCTGACGTGCCGCCTCCTGAGTGAGTTTGGCATGTAGTTCGGCTGGTAATTCGTTAATCACTAAACTAGGCATATAGAATCTCCTGATGGGTTAGTAAGTTGAAGTGAGGAGGGAGATTAACAGAGGCGGGAGAGTTTGTCAATGGAGCAGTACCTTTAAAAAATATTCAAACCAGGAGTACCAAGCGGAGCTTGGTACCAAGCTCCGCTTGGTACTCCTGGTTATTTGCTAAACTTAAAGAAAGCCCGCGACAAACCTGACAGGTCTGTTAGACCTGTCAGGTTTAACCCTCATTATTAGCCAGTACATTTAAAAATATTAAAACCAGGAGTACCAAGCGGAGCTTGGTACCAAGCTCCGCTTGGTACTCCTGGTCAATAAATCCACTTGCATTTTGGCTAACCTCTGCTAAACTTAAGGAAAACTCGAGGCAAACCTGACAGGTCTGTTAGACCTGTCAGGTTTAACATCACTATGATTACCCATAATTTTATTATGGGTAGTGCTGAAATGTGGGTGATCCATCGAGCAGGACTGCCAGTCCTCGAAGGACTGGCAGTCCTAAGTTTTCACCCAGAACTATAAACTATGAATTACCAAAGAGGTGCTTTATGAACGGTCATAACTTTCAAACCCAATTACGTTTATTCAATTCCGCAGTCATCTTAATCACGACTCTCTTGCTGAGTCCAGCACTATCAGCCGCAACGGATTGTACCAATCCTGCCCCCCAAAGTCAGATTCCTCAAGCCGAATGTCAGGCATTGGTTGACCTGTACACCAGCACGGCGGGCGCTACTTGGACTGATAATGCTACCAATAATTGGAATGTGACGAATACCCCGTGCAGTTGGACGGGGGTGACTTGTAGTTTGGGGAGTAGTGGGGTAGTGACTCAAATAGATAGAAGTGGCAAGAATCTCAACGGTATGCTTCCCGCCACCTTGAGTAACTTGACCGGCCTCACTTATCTCGATTTAAGCGGTAACCAATTAACCGGGAGTATTCCGCTGTCGCTACCCACCGGTTTGACTAATCTCCGTTTATACGACAACCAATTAACTGGGAGTATTCCGACGCTACCCACCAGTTTGACTGATCTCCGTGTATACAACAACCAATTGACCGGAAACCTTCCGACATTGCACTCTGGTTTACTCTATATCGGTGTATACAGCAACAAATTAAGCGGGACTATTCCGACCTTGCCCTCTAGTTTGACTTATCTCTCTTTATCCTACAACGCTTTTACTGGCACTCTTCCTTCCTTTGTCAATTTAACCGGACTCAATTCGCCTAATGTGGACTTGAGACATAACCTCCTCACAGGTGCTTATTCAGGTGAAGATGCTTTAGTATCATCAAAGCAATCTATTTGGCAAGATACCCAAACCGTGGCCCCGACGGGCCCGACTGCCACACCGTTATCCTCTTCTCAAGTTCAAGTCAATTGGACACCCATCACTTATACCCCTGATGGAGGTTACTATCAAGTCAAATATGCCACCACGCCTGGGGGTCCGTACACCAATGCCACGACCACAACGGCTAATAAAACAGTTTCTAGTTACGTGGTGACAGGTTTAACCCCTCTTACCCTTTATTATTTCGTGGTAGAAACTTTTACGCCCGCCCATGCGTCTCAACCCAACAACTTAATGAGTGTCCTAAGTTCAGAAGTCTCCGCCACCACCCAGTGTCCCACCGCTTCTACCGTGACCAGCACTGCCGACAGTGGGGTAGGGTCGTTGCGGGATGCCATGATTAGTCTATGTCCAGGGGGAACGATTACCCTCAATGCTTCCTCCCCCATTGATTTAAGTGGCGAATTGGTGATTAATAAAGATATGACCATCACGACGCTGGGAGGAGTGAATCAAACCGTGCAACGTAATACAGGGATTTTTCGGATTTTCAATATTGCCAATGGCACGGTGCAAATTAGTAATTTGACAATTACCAATGGTGATGGCAGTAGTAGCAATTTTGGCGGTGGCATTTATGTCGACCTTGGCGCCACGCTGACGGTCAACAATAGTACGCTGTCTGGAAACACGGCTATGTATGGTGGCGGCATCTATAATAATGGCACTCTCACCGTCACTAACAGCACTCTATCTGGAAACACGGCTACGTATGGTGGCGGTTTCTACAATAATCAAACCGCAACGATAACAGGCAACCTGTTTGCGGGAAACACGGCCAATGATTATGGCGGTGGTGTTTATAATTTTGGCAATAATGCCACGTTTACTAACAACACTTTTTCTGGAAACACAGCTACTAACTATGGCGGTGGTCTTTACGGCGGTCAACCACTGTCTTTGGTTAATAACACTTTCTCAGGAAATCTTGCGAACTCAGGCAGTGGCCTTTACAACTTTGCAACACTAGAATTAATAAATACTCTCATTGCCAATAGTACGAGTGGTGGAGACTGCGTTAATACAGGCACCATAACGGTCAACACCAACAACCTCATTGAAGATGGCACTTGCACTCCTGCCTTTAGTGGCAACCCTCTCCTTGGCCCATTGCAAAACAATGGTGGGACGACCGACACTTTCGAATTATTAACCGGTTCCCCAGCGATTGAAGCGGGCGACAATGCCTCTTGTTCAACGACTGACCAACGTGGTCTCCCGCGTCCACAAGGCAGTTTATGCGATATTGGCGCCTACGAATTTCAATATCCACAACTCACGTTAGTCATGGGCACGGGTGGGAGTAGCGTAGCCGTGTCACCATTAGGAATCAGTTGCGGCACTGATTGCAACAGCTATTCTTCCAATACGACCATCACTTTAATCGCTACCCCAGCCGCTGGTTATATGTTTAGTGGGTGGACGGGAACTAATTGTGCTAACACTTTGACCCTCAGCACCGATACCACTTGCACGGCGAATTTTACTTTGATACCGACTCCTCCACCGGTAGTGACTACCGACCCCCTACCTCCTACTTCAGAGCCGGTATGTGCAAACCAACTCACGGTTACCAGCACTAGCGATGATGGGGTCAGCTCTTTACGCGAAGCCATTACCATGCTTTGTCCAGGCGGTACTATTACCATTAAAGCTTCTCCCATTGAACTCACCAGTGGCGAATTGCTCATCACCAAAAATCTGACGATTACCACGGACCGGGGCAATAAACTCATACAACGCAGTAACACAGCTCCCCCCTTCCGAATTTTCCGGATTCTTGCCATGGCGACCGTTAATTTCAATCACTTAACCCTCACCCATGGTCAGGTCGATACCGAAAACGGCGGCGGCATTATGAATAGTGGCGATTTGACTTTGGACGACTGCATTATCACCGCTAATGCGGCTACTAATGGCGGCGGTATTTACAATGAGGGAACATTGCGCCTCACTCGTAGCAGTTTATGGGCCAATGCGGCGACCAATAGCGGCGGTGGTCTCAATCTCGCCAAAGGCACAGCCACCCTTGCCAATACCACCTTCTCAGATAATTCTGCCACTCAAGGCGGCGGTCTGTATATCAATTACTCCGCCACCGCTACCGTGCTAAACAGTACCCTCGCCGATAACACGGGTGGCGGCCTCACCTTTGCCGGTGAATTACTCTTACACAACAGCATTCTAGCACACAATGAAAGCGGCGATTGTGTCAAGTTAGGCACCTTAACTTTAGCGAAAAGTTCCAATAATCTCATTGCCGATGGCTCCTGCCAAGCTACTTTCTCCGGCGACCCCTTATTGGCCCCGGTGAGTACTACCAACTCCTCGTCGCAACTCTATTACGCGCTGCTCGCTGACAGTCCCGCCATTGGTGCCGGCGATATTGCCATCTGCACCGCAACTCCGGTGAATAGCCTTGACCAACGCGGCATCTCACGCCCCACCGACCGTTGCGATATTGGCGCGTATGAATATTTCACTCTCTGCGAAGAGCAATCACAACTCCCGGTTGCGGAATGCCAAACCTTAGCCGACCTTTACCAAAATACCAATGGCCACGACTGGAACGATTCCGCCACTGACCGTTGGACTCGAACCACCACGCCCTGCGCTTGGCTAGGAGTCAAATGTGAGAAGGGCCATGTCGTCGCGATTCATCGTGAGGCGAAAAATTTAGTCGGCACTTTACCAGACTTGACGACTTTGAATAACCTCACGGTCCTCAATTTGCCCAATAACACCTTGACTAACTTCGAAGTAACTCAATTGCCAACGAGTTTGCAAACGTTGAATTTGAGTAATACGGGATTCACCGGTAACTTTCCCAAGTTTAGCGGTTTGACCCAATTGCAAATGCTCAAACTGGCTGACAATGGCTTGACGGGTACATTGATGGCTGATAACTTGCCCAATAATTTGCAAGAATTAGACGTGACTCATAATCAACTGACCGGTTCATTACCCGACCTGAGTCAATTCAATCAATTGCAACGTCTGTTGCTAGGACGTAATTCTTTTGAAGGAGTAACTGAGTTCAACTTCCACCCCCAACTGACTACGTTAATCGTTAGCAATAATGCCTTACGAGGAGAGCTACCAGACTCACTGCATAAATTCAATCGACTCACCACCTTGGACCTGGGTTACAACGCCTGGTGGGCCAAAAATGACAGTATTGCCGAATTTCTCTCCACCAAACACCCCGGCTGGGAGACTACACAAACGGTCACCCCTACTCAATTGCAAGCCATAGCACTCTCTGCTAAAGCGATTCAATTGACCTGGACCCCGATTTTATATACCGGTGATGGTGGTTACTATGAAGTACGCTATGCCACCCAAGCCGACGGGCCCTTTGACTCACCCACTGGAATCACCTCCGATAAAATGGCCACAGGTCACACTGTCATGGACTTACAACCAGAAACTACCTACTATTTTGTCGTCCGTAGTTTCACCCCCGCTCACGGTGACCAAGCCAATGACCTCTTCAGTGACTGGAGCGAGGCAGTGTCAGCTACCACGCCACCGGTCCTGCTCAAAACACCGGCGACTTATTATTCCATTCCCGTTGTGGAGAGTCGCTTAGACTTTGGGTATCAGCCCCAGGGAACTACGATGACGAAAACTTTACACCTTGGTAAGGCCGCTGGCGAAGAGACACTTATCGTGAGTAACCCGGTCATCAGTGGCCCTCAAGCCGAAAACTTTCAATTAATCAGCCCGGCCTTTCCACTCCAAATCTCGCTGTCATCTACCAACGAAATGGCGACGAGCAATTCGGTAGCGGTGCCCACCTCGACCGCAGAAGAGAGCGCAACGGAGGAGTTGAAAGAAGCCACGCCAGCGGGAATGGTTACGGTGACTATCCAATGTACGGCTAATCAGGTCATTGGAGATGAGCCCACTATTTTGCAATTTACTAGCAACGACCCCTTACAACCCACACCCACTTATCAACTGTTTTGCCAGGGCGTGAGTTTGCCCCCGATTTTGCAAAAATATACCATTGACTTGGGAGCCAGCCCGTTAAATACCCCCATCACGGCCACGCTCCCCGTCTCCACTGAACAGGCCATGAGCCATTCTCCAACCTTGGAGGTGAGTGAAATCGCCGGCCCCGATGCCGCCGATTTCAGTTTAGTGCCAACGGCGGAAGGGGAAGGACTGGTGGTGCAATGTATCCCCTCGAAACTCGGTCGCTTAGTAGCGACGCTTAGTATTGCGCTCAAAACCCCCACCGTGCCTGACTTTGCTACCCCTAGCTGCGCTTATTTTTTGATTTGCACCGGCACCGAAGCGGTACCTGAAGTGGTGCCTGAAGGAGAATTACCACGATACTTTTCACTACCGCTACCGTCATCTTTTTGGCCGCTGGGCAGTTATCCCGTGGGCACTCAAACCACTCGCCATTTCTTTATCAGTAATGACGAAGGCGAAGCCGAATTACAAGTCGACTGGGAAAGTCTTCAGGGTCCAGACGCGGCCGTGTTTGCGCTACACTCACCCACTTTGCCCTTAGTGCTCCCGCCGCACGCACCACTGCAAGCGATTTCCTTCACTTGTACTCCGAATAAAATTGGACTCCAAACCGCGACTTTGCAATTGCGCAGTAATGACCCGGCCTATCCCACGCCCACTTATGTCCTCACTTGCATTGGCCAAGGAGAAGGTCCATTGTATGATTCGCTCCCCGCCCCTGGGGCAGTGATTAATGTGGGTAACGCGGTGCCTCAACAAGTGACCACGCAGACCTTAATGGTGGTCGAAGTGGGGAATGCGACCTTGGAACTGACCAGCAGTCTCCTCAGCGGTCCGCACGCCAGTGACTTTAGTTTGAGCCAAGGTGCGGCTCCAGTCACTTTAGTCGATGGTAGCGAAATGCACCAGATGACCATACAATGTATTCCCACTGAATTGGGCGAACGACAAGCCATATTAACGCTAACTACTAACGACCCTACGAAACCAGTCGTCACTTATCCTTTGACTGGTAACGGTAGCACCGAAGCTAATCATGCGCCGCTAGATATTCAGTTATCAAACACCCAACTATCAACGACGACCCCGGTGGGCACGGTCATTGGTACCCTGAGCACACAAGAGGTCGACGTAGCAGAGTCGCATACTTACCAATTATTGAGCAGTGCCAATGGTCTCTTTGCCGTGACCGGCAATGAATTGCGGTTAGCTAACCCTTTGACCACCAACACGCCTGCTTATAACATTGTGGTGCGTAGCACGGATAGTGCCGGACTGTTTATCGACCGGCTCTTTACTTTAACCGTGGCTCTCACCAGCACCGACTTAGCAGAAGTTAGTGCCGGTGTAGTCCCCAGTGCGAATCCACTACCGGACCCGCTTCCCACTAGCACGGTATTTATTCCCGTCGCCAGTGCCACCGGTGGTGGAGCGGTCGGTACCACAGTCTCCTCGCAACTGGTACAACCGCTCTCGGCCGAACGTTTACAAGTACAAATTCGCACCGCCACGCAATGGGGACGCGCTTTACAAATTGTAGGCACGGAAGAGGTTACGGCGATTGGTTATTTACAACCACTCCCCGAGCAGTTGGGCCAAGAAGCCGAAATTCTAATCGTTTATCATTGGTTACCGGCCGATGGTGGTGGTGAAATGAATTTCCCGGCCATTTTACCCCATCAAATCTTGACTTTAAATGAGTCGAATAAAATGGCGGTACCCTTGTATCGAGGACAATTGTTGAGCTTAACGGGCACCTTCGAAGTTGGCATTGGCTATCGTTTATCGACCGCGGGCCTCTTTTTTGCCGACCGTGTGGCTAGTTTAACCTTGTTACCCAACCATCCACCGACCAAACTAACGTTATCGAATCAAACCATCGCCGCTCATAGCCCGGCCAATACCGTGATTGGGGTGTTTCAAACCACCGACGAAGACCGCGGCGATTATTTTATTTATGATATAGTCTCCCCGGTGGTCTCGCATTTTTATCCCTTTAAGATTATCGGCAACGAATTACAAGTAGTCGCTGACTTTCTACTCACCGCCGGCGAATATCCGTTGACCATCAAAAGTCTGGATACCTCTGGCGGTTCGATTGAACAGTCGTTTGTGATTCGAATCGAATAGAATCGCGATCAGATTTGACAACTTTTCGAAAGTTGTCAAATCTAAAACCCACCAAAAATTGGTCCGTAAATAATCTTTGCATCAACTCACCTGCTTGGGTATTTTCGCTAAACAGTGATGCTACTTCTACCGCCGTCATGTTGACTGCCATGGCTGACATAGAATACTGGAAACAAACCGACGAAACTAAATATCAAAAATTGAGAAGGATGACCCAACAACTGTGTCTTACTCCTGAAACGGGAATAGGTAAACCAGAAGCCTTGAAACACCAGTTATCTGGTTTGTGGTCACGTCGGTTGGATAAACCAAATCGTTTGGTTTATAGTTTCGCTGAAAATAATGTACATCTCTGGCAAGCACGTTTCCATTATGTCAATGTTCCAGAGGCGAAACAACGTGCGTTAGCCATAGTTAACTTGAACAATGAAAAGATGTAAGTCCAATCTTTTATGTTGGACCCCAGAGTATTCTCTTGCGCAAAAAAAAGCGACAGACCACCTACTTTTTCCACAGTCTTCCGTCTTCACGAGTGTCTAGCGTGGAGTACGGAATTGATTCCGTTAAATGCGGCCAACAGTGGGCGGAATCAATTCCGTACTCCAACTTCCAACCTTTACAGTTGCCCACTCTACTTACTTGGCCCTCTTAAAATCGCTTTGCTAGAATGATTGATGGTGATAAAATTTATTCAGAAATAGGCTGTCTAATCCAAGGAAAATAACTATGTATGCTTATCGTGAAATCATGATTCTGACGGATCCGCAAAGATTGATACTACGCCAACCCTTACCACTGTTATCGGGACAAGCGGTGGAAGTACTGGTGGTGTCCGACGCGGTATCTTCTCACCTGCGGCCGGCAGAGGTCTCGTCACCAGAGAGTTGGGCCGAATTTTTGGTTCAGCGGGATGACCTACTGGCTAAATACCCCAACGAAGTCAAAGAGTTCCGATTAAATCGCCCCCCGTTGGAAACCTCATCATTCCGGGATTCTTTCGCAGGGTGGCTAGAATGAATGAACAATTTTTGTTAGATACGGATATTTGCAGTTTCATCATCAAGGGCAACCATCCGGAGTTGGATTCCCGATTGCGTGAATTGAGGCCAGAACAGACCTTGATTTCGGCAGTGACCAGAGCGGAATTACGTTTTGGATTGGCGTTGCGACCAGAAGCCACCCGGTTGGCAGGATTGGTGGAACGTTTTCTTAAGACCGTCGTGACGTTACCGTGGGATGCGAGGGTTGCGGACCGTTATGGACTGGTGCGGGCCTGTCTGGAAAAGGCAGGAACACCCATTGGGGAACACGATACGATGATTGCCGCTCATGCTCTGGCAATGAATCTGCCTTTGGTGACGAACAACGTCGCACATTTCCGGCAAGTTGAGGGGTTGCAATGGGTATCCTGGGGTAAACCGAAAATCGGGTAATACTTGGGTTGAAATGGGAAAAACCGCGGCAGACCACCTACTTCTGCCGCGGTCTTCAGTCTTCACAAGGACGGTCAGTGTCTAGCGTGGAGTACGGAATTGATTCCGTTAAATGTTGCCAACACCACAGTGAACGGAATCAATTCCGTACTCCAACCCCTAGAGTCAGCCCGTGTTAACCTCGTTACCACGCTCCGCGGTCAGCCTTATACACAAGTTTTTGGGTATTTGATTTACCAATATTTTAATAAGTGTGCCAACTTGAGGTCTTTCGTTATAAATCAATTGGTTATCGAGGTGTCGCAAGACTTGTGTATAAGGCTGACCGCTCCGCGTGGTAATGCAGTGAGGACGCTCGGCGTCCCGAAATACGAACCCTCACGGGTGTGAGGCCTCGGCCTCTGGTAGTCATCGACGACACGGGACGCCGAGCGTCCCCACTGCATTACCACGCGGAGCGTGGTAACGAGGTTAAAGGTTTGTATTTGGATGAGTAAAGTGAAGCTATTTGCACTCTGGCTGATGAGCGGAGGACACCCAACATTGGAAGGCTACTGGTATCAAGAAGACCATCATTATTGGATTAGTCTCCATTAAAAAAAAGCGACAGACCCTCTAGTTCTGCCGCCGTCTTCCGTCTTCACGAGGACTGTTAGTGTCTGGCGTGGAGTACGGAATTGATTCCGTTAAGTGTCGCTAACGGTTGACGGAATCAATTCCGTACTCCAACTTTCAGCCAAGTAGGGTGGGGCCGAAGTGAAGCGTTGCCCATAAAATCCAATCTATTTCGACGGAATGGTGGGCAACCCAACCTACCTGGCTGATTTAGTCCGTTTCCAATTGCCAGTTTTCCAATTGCAGTTCCACATTGAACCGTTGCAATTCGATATAAATGGCATCGGCACTGACTAAAATGCAATGATTAGTGATGGCGGTGGCCATAATCATCACGTCAATACTATGTTTCTTGAGATTTTCCTTTGAGAGTCTTCTTGCTTCTTTGAGTGGCTTTTGGAGTACTCCGAATAACGTTGCCCTTGGTTTTGACAACGGTAAAATCTCAAAGTCCCTCTGTGCGTTTGTAAGTTTTTGTCTCACTACGGCTGTTTTCTCCGGGGGCGCATTAGCAAAACCATATTCTAGCTCATAAGTACTGAAGCAACAATTTTCTCGTATTTTCTTTCGCCCCTCGCCCTTTGGGAGAGGGGCCGGGGGTGAGGGAAAATACCGCCGAATTTATGCTTCAGAACTTATAACGTGAGTATTGATAGGTAGGCACTGTCATCACTTTGCAATGAGAGTAGTCGATTCGCAATTCGTGGATGGCCTGCGGAAGATTTGTCATAGCAGTCTGACACCGTATTGGAATCCAGTAAATATCTCTTCATATCAGTCCCCTAACTTCAGTTCAAAACTCTCGCGAAACTCCCTCATATCGTGTTTGAGTTGTTCTGAATACCCCTCCAGATGAATTGGGTCATTTTGTACTCGCTGCACCATTTTAGCCCATTTAGAAGGTTCTGTGGGTGGTGGTGGAATAACGGGCGGTTGCTTTAGCCTCGCTTGTTTGATAGCGTCGCTGACAAATTCGCTTAGGTTAGGCAAGTGATAAAGTTGTTTTACCAGGTCGTCAGATAAAGTTAAGGTAATTTCCATGATGTTCTCCTAAAAACCAAGTGGCGTTATTATTTCTAACCGTGAGTAAAAACACCAGTTTAACTCTAATCCAAACGCATGTCAATCCCCACCAACTATCAAGGCGCAAAAAAAGCGGCAGATTCTCTAATCCTGCCGCTGTTTTCACACGAGAAGTTTCTGGGGTATGAGTCAAGTAGTTGCCCGCCAAAACCAGCCTCTTTCGACAAAATGGTGGCAACCAAAATACGTTGGCCACCCTACTTAGCTATACAAACTTTTCCGATATTAACGGGTTATGAATTTTCAGAGTCGTAAAACGTGCAAAATCACGGTCGGCAGTCCATAATTCACATCACTTGATGTTGTATGCAAAGCGCCGCAATTCGTGCATTATGTATTTTGGGTCCCACGGTTTAACTGTGGGAAACCAAGTCTCGTAAAATTTGCCAATACCCGGTCTGTTCACTCAGAAGCACCAGAGTAGGTGACTCTAGCCAACAATCAATTTGTTCAAGTGCCAGGCTTAACGGTGTAGGTGGTTTATAAATACGCGGCTGAGTGGCAATGGCCAAAAACTCATGTAAACCAGGATAAGGAATGGCCCACGGTTGAGATGATTCGGCCAATTGAACTAGACATCTATTGGCTAATAGAGGTTGCGGTGAATCTCCTCTATGAGCATACACTAACAGGTTGGTATCAATAGCAAAACTAGGAACTTCCAGAAGCCAAAAACCGTGGCGGATTCTCGGTGAAAGTTCGGCCAAATTACTAGCCGTCTTAGTGCCACATTGGGTCATTCTCCTGGGAGGTTGGAATCACCCTAATCGCAGTTTAATTAAGGCGGCCCAAGTGATTCGGGACCTAGTTCCTTGGCTCGCGGTGTCGTTTGGTCATCTTTCCAAACTGACCGCAGCTCTCCGAATCATCCTTAAGAGTTTAACTCATGGGTGTCGTACACCGAGTCGTCGTAAACACCGTAACACTTGGAAGACTCTCATAGACACCAAGCCCGTTTGGGCTTAAGTTGATAGATATGGGGCGGGCAAAACACGTTACACCCCCCACTTGGCTAACCTTAACCACAGTTGATAACTTCAAAAGACTTATAATGACACCCCATACGAATACGATACACGGCAAAGTCTTTCCGGTCAATCGTAAAAATTCGCTGAATCTTCAAATTTTGTGCTGCTACGACCAAAGAAGCATCCGCTAAATCCATTGGGCAATCGTGATATGTCTCCATCAGTTCCAAAGCTAACTGAAGTGTTTCTTCATTCAAGAACCAAATCGTTAGCCCTCCCCGGCGAATAAATTCTCTCAAGTTCTGCGAACCTTTACTGGCCGGCGAAAGTATATGGAAAGCCTCTGTCAAAACGGGTACCGTACTAATCAAAGGTTCCTTAACAGTTCGCAACACCGCCTGACAACACTGATGTTGCGGGTCTTTGGGGTCAAACCATGCCACCAGTGGTCCAGTATCTACTAATATCACTGTTGTAACTTCCTTTGAAGAGCTATTTTCACTCCTTCCTTCACTTTGGTAGAAGGAACGATGGCATACCCTCCCTCACCTAAGTCTAGTTGTTGGTAAATCTCAAAAGGTCGAACCGTTGCAGAGTCGGTTTGAGTGTTCAAACGCTGTTGTAACAGAATTAATCCTTGTTTTAAGGCTTCCGATGGACTTAAACCAGTCAGATTTGTAACTTTTTTGAGGAGTTGTTCAGTTTCTGCCTCTAAACCGACAAGTTGATGAGTCGTTATCATAGTTTGTTGGGGTTATCTATGGTTAGAGTGTTTAAATTTTTAAGTGATTGGTGAAGTTTACACTCACTCTCGACCAATGTCAATCCTCATCAGAAGTCAAGGCGCAAAAAAAAAGCGGCAGACTCTCTAATTCTGCCGCTTTTTTCATACGAGAATGTTCTGGGGTATGAGGAATGAAATGGATTCTGTTAAGCCAAGTAGGGCGGGCAAAAGCGAAGCATTGCCCACCAAATCCAACTATTTCAACGAAATGGTGGGCAACTAAAACACGTTGCCAAACCTATTTGCACCCTGGCCAATCACTGAACAACCAACATACAACTTCAACGATTGCACACCCTGCTGGGCCAGTCGCTATTGATTTTCGACACGTTTCAACTGACAACTCAAGTAACAACATAAGCAGCCCAGTATCGCTCAACATAAATCCCGAAACAGTATTAGCCGCATTGTCCTGACACGCCTTCGGTTCAACCGCATCCGCACAGAATTTCTCAATCTGTTCAGTTGAAAAATTTAGCACATCGATAGTCAGTTCAACCGTCTTTCCATTCGGGAGAACTTTCTCAAGTTTCCCCTTTACACATGCCGACGCCGAGTTAGCAAAGGTTAGGAACATTAATGCTAACGACAGCGTACTTAACTTCTTTTTCATAGTGACTTACCTCGTTTCAGTAATATGTAGTCCAACAAACCATGACCATGCAAAATAGTTGGAGTTCGCTTCGCTCACTCCAACCTACGCTGGCTAATGTCAATCCTCACCAACTATCAAGGCGCAAAAAAACAGCGGCAGACTCTCTAATTCTGCCGCTGTTTTCACACGAAAAGTGTCTGGGGTATGAGGGATGAAATGGATTCTGTTAAGTCAAGTAGGGTGAGTAAAAGTGAAGCGTTGCCCGCCAAATTCAATCTGTTTCGACGGAATGACGGGCAACAAAAACACGTTATCAACCATACACTTAGCCTATAATTTTAATATCACCCGACTCAAATTAATTGCATCTAGTTAAAAAAGTCTTGACCCTCTCAAAACCGTTTTGCTAAAATCACGGTGATAGCGTCTGTTTTTAGAAATAGGGAGTGAACCTGACCTGTTATCCCATCTTGATTGAACGTGACTTCACTTAATAGGAACACCATACCATGATTTTAAATGCAGAAATTAATCAACAAGGTTATTTAAGTCTCCAAATACCCAATCCCGCTTTCTGGGGTAAACAAATCATTTTGTCTATCATTGAAGTTAATGACTCTCCAGATGAAACCGCCTATTTATTATCATCTCCTGCCAATGAACAACGTTTAGTGCAAGCCCGGCAGGAGTTTGAACGGGGAGAGTGGGTAGAGGTTGAGGATTTAGATGAGCTATTCCAATGAGAAAATTACGAGTCATGTTGGCTGCCAGGGCTGACATAGGATACTGGAAACCAACCGATGAGACCAAATATCAAAAACTGAGAAGAATGACCCAACAGTTGTGTCTGACTCCCGAAACGGGAATCGGTAAACCAGAGGCATTGAAACACCAATTATCTGGTTTATGGTCACGTCGGTTGGATAAACCAAATCGTTTGGTTTATAGTTTCGATGAAAATAATGTATACCTCTGGCAAACACGTTTCCATTACGTCAACGTTCCAGATGCGAAACAACGTGCCGTAGCCATAGAGAACTTGAACGGTGGAGATCTGTAAGTTCGATATTCCATATTGATTGGCCCCCCAGAGTGTTCGCTCTTTTGTGCAATTCTTCCAAATTGCGCAAAAAACAGCGGCAGACTCTCTAATTCTGCCGCTGTTTTCACACGAAAAGTGTCTGGGGTATGAGGGATGAAATGGATTCTGTTAAGCCAAGTAGGGTGGGAAAAAGCGAAGCGTTGCCCACCAAATCCAACCATTTTTCGACAGAATGGTGGGCAACTAAAATACGTTGTTCACTCTATCTGGCCTAATCCTATTGGCCTTTACCCTTCCCAGGTGGGCTGGATAGAATTTTATCGTATTCCGCATGTGAACCAATCCAAAACCAATAGATGTCACCAGATTTCTCCAATCCCAACGCCCGATAATGTTTTCCTACTCGCACTGAGTATAATTGCTGGCGGATTTTTTTGAAGTGGAGAGATGGATGTTTAGGGTTTTGTTTCAACCATTGGTAATTTTTATCAGCTAATCGTTTGATAGAGGGAGGTAGTAAGTCATACTGGTCCCAACAGGAGGTAACGGCAAAGTGCATTAGATAGCCCGATATTCACCGCGTTCAATTTGGTCGAGGGTTTGGTTGAGGAGGGTATCCAAATGACCATTTTCTAAGTCTTGTGCAATTTCTTTATCCCAGAGTTGATTATCATATTCAGTTAGCCAGGCTTGAAATTGTAGATAATCGGCTTTGGGTAAATGGGTAACGGCTTGTTGAATCTCAGTGATAGACATATTGGTATCTCTCGTTTGTTGTTAATTCCCAGTCGCCCGTATCACAGATAGACCGTAGTGGCGAATGTTTAATTTTCAAGTTATTTTGGAAATCTAAATCAATCCTAGACCAATGTCAATCCTCACCAACCGTTAAGGCGCAAAAAAAAGCGGCAGATTCTCTAATTCTGCCGCTGTTTTCAGACGAGAAGTTTCTGGGGTATGAGGGATGAA
>DZAL01000313.1 GCA_022729575.1 Thiomargarita sp. | reverse complement strand
CACCACCCCCAACCCCTCCTTAGCAAGGAGGGGGGTGGTTGAATTAAAAGGAGATTATCTGGATGGGCGATTTATATGTGTTGCTAAAATTTGAGGGATTGTTATTATTGATTCCGCAACCAGAAGTGCAGGCAGTGGAAATCATGGCGGATGTCCATGTAGCGGCTTCGACGATGGGTGCTATTGGTTGGTTTGGACATGAGCCTGGACATGGACAAAATTCGCCAGTATTTTGTTTAGCGAATGATTTATCTTTGTTGATAGATGTTCCAGAAACTCGTCAATATTTTGTCTTGATTAAAGCTCCAGAGATACCTGTGGGCTTGACTTGTGATGAGGTAGAGGATCTCAATATTCGGCGGCAACATTTGTCGTTACAGCCGTTACCAACTATTATGCAAATTCCTCATTCGCCGTTGACCCATTTGGTAGTTTATGAGGATCAGGTGGGATGTGTTTGTTCGGGCCCCGCGTTGGTGGATTATTTAGCTTATATTGCTACTTTGTATGAACAGACGGTGGAACTGGATAGTAGCGGTGGTTGGTGATATAGTATCCTCCTTGGAGTCCAAAACACGTTTTGGACTCCTTGATAGTGTGTAAAGTGAAGGCAACATAAATATGGCCATTGAAAAGAAAACTGAAAAGAAAGTTGAAGCAAAAACTAGCCGAGCTTGGGTTCTCGATTTTGGTAAAGGTTTACAGGCGGCCGTGGGGTTGCATGAAATGTCTCATGTGCTTACTGCTCCTGTATTATTTGATGTTCCTGGGACGCCGCATTTTTGTAATGAAGTGATTGTTTTTCAACAGCGAATTTTACCGGTGTTGGATATTCCTAGTTTGCTGGAAGGACAAAAAGTGATTCATTCCAGCCATGAGGTGGTTGGCATTGCGGTTTATCAAGATAATCCGGTCAATCCAACTAGCTATGGCGGTTTGCGATTGGCTTCGTTGCCGCACAGTATTTATGTCACTGATGACCAAGCCTGTGAGTTGCCGTCACATAAACATTATTGGGCACCGCCATTGTCCGTGGCTTGTTTTCAATATGATGGGGCCGTGATTCCAGTGTTAAATTTGGTTTATTTGTTTAACAAAACTTTGGGGGTGTATTGAGATTTGACAACTTGCAAAAAGTTGTCAAATCTAAGCAGATTTGACCACTTGCAAAAAGTTGTCAAATCTAAGGTCAAATCTAATATTAAACCCGAAACCCGAGTTGTCGCCAGGCTTCATAGAGAATAACCGCGACTGCGTTAGATAAATTGAGACTACGATTATTAGCATTCATGGGGATTCGAATGATTTGTGCTGGTGGTAATTCGTTGAGCACCGAAATCGGTAAACCGCGAGTTTCGGGACCAAATAAAAACGCATCGCCGGCTTGATAAGTATGGTCCGTGTAGCAATGCTTGCCCTTGGTCGAGCAGGCAAATAACCGAGGAGGTTGTATTTGTTGTAGCATGACTGAGAGGGAGGGGTATTCTTGCACGGTAGCGTATTCGTGGTAGTCTAAGCCGGCGCGGCGTAATTTTTTATCGTCTAGGTCGAAGCCTAAAGGATGAATAAGGTGCAGTTGTACGTTGGTATTGGCACAGAGTCGGATGATGTTGCCGGTGTTAGGTGGAATTTCGGGTTGATAGAGGATACAATGAAACATAGATATAGTGTAATCGTGAAAGATTTGACAACTTTTTTAAAGTTGTCAAATCTAAGTAAACTAATTAAATGGATACTCTTTGGTTTTCTAGTGGCCAGTGGCTTGCTGGTCTGGCAAACGGCGCGTGATTTATTACCGCCGCCAAATTCTTTATCAGTGATTGGCCAGTCTCCAGTGCGAAAAATGCAGATACTAGACCGTCAGGCGGTGCCTTTGACTATGACTTATCAGAATGACTGGAATTTATATGATATAGTGCCGTTGCATGAAATTCCAGTGTTGTTGCAAAAAATTTTGGTGGTAGCGGAGGATAAACATTTCTTTGAACATGGTGGCGTGGATTGGCTGGCACGGGGGGCGGCGCTGTTTCAAAATGTAAAATTGGGGCGCCAAGTGCGTGGAGCTAGTACCATTACTGAGCAAGTAGTACGATTGTTACATCCGCGTCCTCGTAATCTCTGGTCTCGTTGGTTAGAAGGGTTTGAAGCGGTTGATTTGGAAAAGTATTTTTCTAAAGCGGAGATTTTAGAGTTTTATTTGAATCAAGTCCCTTATGCAGGACAACGACGTGGGCTAGTGCAAGCGGCGCGATATTATTTTGACCGTGATTTAGATACGCTCAATTTGAAAGAAATGATGGCATTGGCGGTGATGGTGCGGGCGCCTAGTCGTTTAAGTTTACGTCAAAATCCGGTTGCCATTGAAGCGCCGATTCAGTTTTTAGCTGCTCGCTTGTTGAGTTTGGGAATGCTCACGGAGGAGGATTATCAAACGGTGTTGACTTCTTCACTGGTGTTGCGAGATAATGATTTACCGGTGAAAGCTACCCATTTTGCGCAGTATTTATATGCGTCGACTCCTATGTCACCGTCTCTGATTTCTGGTAAATTATTGACGACTTTAGATGGGCAATTACAACGCACGGTGCAGGATATTTTGGATCGTCGCCTTCAAGATTTGCAACGAAAAGGGGTGAATAATGGGGCGGTGTTAGTGGTGGACCATGAAACCAATGAGGTGTTAGCTTGGGTAAATGGTGGGAGTAAATCAGCCACGAGGCCTGGAAGTCAAATCGATGCGATTCTGACCCCGCGTCAACCAGGTTCAACCTTGAAACCGTTTCTGTATGCGCTGGCGTTGGAAAAAGGTTGGACTCCGGCTACTGTAATTGATGATGCACCATTAATGATGCCAGTAGGGACGGGTTTGCATAATTATCGTAATTACAGTCGTCATTACTATGGTCCACTACGACTGCGCCAAGCCTTGGCCAATTCTCTGAATACGCCTGCGGTTAGGACTATTCAATGGGTAGGTCCCGGTCAGTTTTTGCAACGCTTACACCAGTTGGGTATGAGCAGTTTAACGGCGGATACTGAATTTTATGGCGAGGGTTTGGCTTTGGGTAATGGGGCGGTGACTTTATTTGAATTAGTTCAAGCGTACACGGTGTTGGCGCAACAGGGATGGTTTCGGCCTTTGCAGGTGTTAAAATCGGTGCCTACACCGCCGCCGCGAAGAATTTTTAGCCAGACGATCACTTCGTTAATTGCTGATATTTTATCGGATGCGGAGGCGCGTAGTTTAGAATTTGGCAGAGGTGCTTTACTTAAATTGCCGGTGCAAACGGCGGTAAAAACAGGCACTTCTACCGATTATCGTGATGCGTGGGCGGTGGGATTCAATCATCATTATACGGTGGGGGTGTGGTTAGGAAATTTAGATCAGCAGTCGATGACGAGTATTTCTGGGGCTTCTGGGGCGGCTCTGGTGTTGCGGGCGGTGTTTGCGGAGGTTAATCGGTTTACGGATTCTCGTCGATTATATCTTAGTCCTGAATTGGTCAAGGTAACGATTTGTCGAGATACGGGGTCCCGGGCGGAGGCGCAGTCCACTTGTCCTACGCAGCCAGAATGGTTTATCGCTGGCACTGAGCCTGAGCCTGCCACTGTGGCGATGAGTGCTAAGGTCAGTGAGGGGGGGGAAGGGGCTCTACCGTTACGGTTGAAACAACCCAGTGAGGGGTTGCAATTAGCGATGGATCCGCGGATTCCCGATGACCATGAAGCCTTTGCGTGGGTGTTATCGGAGACGGTTTTACCAGAGTCTTATTCGTTGCGTTGGCTGGTCGATGGTAAAGTGGTGGCGACTACGCCGTCGACTGTGCGACAATGGTTGTGGCCGTTGACCCGGGGGACGCATTTGGCCCAGGTGCAAGTCTGGTCAACTGAGAGTGCGCAACCTTTAATAATGACTCCAGCCGTGACTTTTTATGTTAAATGAGCCCTCACCCCCGGCCCCTCTCCCAGAGGGAGAGGGGAGTAAACCTTCAATGCCATTAAGTTAAGCCGGCCAAAGACACCTTGAAGGTCTAAAACCAGACCT